>NZ_CDSBKL010000015.1:0-24989 GCF_977115555.1 Aquiflexum sp. | reverse complement strand
TCGCTACTTATGGGCAGATTCCTGAACTCGCAAAACTCCTGAAATGAAAATGGGAAAAGTTCTTTTGTAATGTGTCTTCCAGTCAATTTGGTCCCCAATTCTTGACTCAATAGCGATGCATTCGATCCTGTGATTATTATCTGGAATCCTTGATCCAATTTTTGCCTCACAAAAATTTCCCAACCTTTTATGACCTGGATTTCATCGAAAAAGAGCACTTTCCCTTTGTCTTCCGATATGAGCAGATCCAATTTTTGAAAATCAGACAAATCAAACCCATATAGCCTCGGGTCTTCAAAGTTCAGATAAATGGCATCAGGAAATCTTTTGCTTAGCATCTGTAACAAAAAAGTACTTTTCCCGCATCGCCGAATTCCTGATACTATCAGGGCATGACTGCTGAGGACAGGCAATTCATTCACTCCAAACCGCTCCAAACCTATATCCTTTTTTTGAAGGTCAGATTTTTGGGAAGCCAATGTTTCCTGAAGGATTATCTGCGAAAGCATAATAGTGTTTTTTGTAAAAATACAATATTGTTGTTTGGTAAACAATACTATTGTTGTTTATCAAACAACAATAAAAAAACCGGAACATCTCTGCCCGGTTTTTTTGATTATTAATCCGCAAGAGCTCTCCTACGTCGAGGTGACAAGGCAAAGCGATTCCTGATTCTTGGCTCTTGTCTCTTGCTTCTCGCATCTCGCCTCTCGCTTCTCAGCTATTTAAGGCTTCATCAACTTTAAAACATTACAACTTTTTAACCTTCCAACCCAATCTTTCAATTTTCAAATCTTGCAATTTTCCAATCCTTTTTACTCTCCCTGAGCCAAGCTATAAGCCCTTACCCCATCGAAAGCATATAGATGCTCTGTTTTGATAAAGTCAAACCCTAAGCCTTCAATCTGGGAAAGCAAATCCAATATTTGTTTATGGGAAATTACCGCCTGACCGGCTGTCTGAAACCTGCAACGCCAATGGTCGGTACAGAATGTTTCAGGCATTCCGCCAGGATAAACTTTTATACCTCTATTGGTAATCAGCTGCAAAACAAGTCCATTTGAATCGGCTTTTCTTAACCTATCCCCTATGACATCCGGATCCCTTCCTTCCGCATCCCAATCAATAAATACATCGACTCCAATCAAATCTTTTTTGGATTTGGTGACCGGACTCAATTTGATTTCCATCGGTGACGTGGCAGATTTGTCAAAAACTGCAGGAATAAGGCTCGAAGGAACTTGTCCCAATCTCTCAATGACCGCTTGTGCAAACTCTTTCGTCCCTACTTTTTTACTGGAAAGTGTTGGTTGGAAAATATCCCCGGTGTGGATGCCATCCTCAAGCGTTTTCATCCAGGCATTGGCGATTTTCTCTGCAACCTCAGGCTGACCGATATGGACGAGCATCATGATAGCACCGTTTAGCAAGCCCGATGGGTTGGCAATGTCCATCCCTGCGATGTCAGGGGCAGAACCGTGGATTGCCTCAAACATGGCTACTTCCTCCCCAACATTGGCCGAACCACCCAATCCAACAGAACCTGTCACTTGCGCTGCCACGTCTGAAATGATATCTCCGTAAAGATTCAATGTCACGATCACATCAAAAATCTCAGGTCTTTCAGCGATCAATGCTGTCCCGATATCGATGATTTTGTGATCAGTCTGGATTTCAGGATATTCCTTTGCCACTTCTAAAAATGTTTTGTGAAACAAACCATCTGCTAACTTCATGATGTTGTCTTTGGTCATACAGGTCACTTTTTTTCGACCGTACTTCCTTGCATATTCAAAAGCATACCTGATGATTTTTTCAGATCCAGGTTTTGAAATCAATTTTAGGCATTGGTATACCTCCTGTGTCTGTCTATGTTCAATTCCTGCATAAAGATCCTCTTCATTTTCGCGGATGATGACAAGATCAGTTTTTGGAAAATAAGTCTTCACAAAGGGAGAAAATGCCTTGCAAGGCCTAACATTGGCAAACAAACCAAAGGATTTTCTCGTGGTCACATTCAGACTTTTGAATCCCCCACCCTGTGGAGTGGTGATCGGGGATTTTAAAAAGACCTTGGTCCTCCTCAAAGAATCAAATGAACCCGGTTCCATACCTGAGCTGATTCCCTTAAGGTATACCTGTTCTCCGATTTCAATCACCTCATATTCCAACTGTGCGCCTGCTGCTTCGAGAATGTCAAGCGTGGCTTTCATGATTTCGGGACCTATCCCATCCCCGTAAGCTACGGTGATTTTTGTTTTTGCGGACATATATGAAAATAGATTAGTTTAGTTTTGAATTGCCCTGCAAAAATAGGAAAATTAGCCGAAAGCCTCGGTTGACATTCCATAAATTAGCATAATGCTCACCATAAATATAAAGGGAAAGCCCTACGGCCTCATCAGGTATCATAATGTACTTCAAGGTATTTTTCATGGCAATGCTTGGGGAATGAATGGAGGGCTTGTATATTTGATATCCACATCAACCTATAATCATGCCTGATAGCAAGAATATTCTCTCCGAAGAAAAACTTGGCATTCTGTATTTGACCATCAACAGGGAATCCAAACTGAATGCACTTAACTTTGCCACGCTGAGTGAAATAAGGGATATTTTCACGGAGGTTGCCGATAACAAAAACATCAAAGCTGTAATCATCACAGGTTCCGGAGAAAAAGCTTTTATCGCCGGTGCAGATATCAGTGAAATCGCGGAACTCAATGAACTGAATGCCAGGAAGTTTGCTGAAAACGGTCAGGAAATATTCAGCATGATTGAAAATTGCCACAAACCCGTCATCGCGGTCGTCAACGGTTTTGCCTTAGGCGGCGGATGTGAATTGGCAATGGCCTGCCACATGCGCATAGCTGTAGCATCAGCCAAATTCGGACAGCCTGAAGTCAATCTAGGAATCATCCCGGGATATGGGGGCACACAAAGATTAACCTACCTGATCGGCAGGGGAAAAGCACATGAGCTCATGATGACAGGAGATATGATCGGCGCGGACGAAGCAAAAGCACTCGGTCTGGTTAATCACATATTTGAAACCAAAGAAGAAGCCATGGCAAAAGCTGAGGAAATCATCCGAAAAATCATGAGCAAAGCGCCTTTAGCGATTGGAATGATCGTGGATTGCGTCAATTCGGTCTTTGTTCAAGATGAAGATGGCTACCAAACGGAGGCCAATAGTTTTGCCCGATGTGTCAAATCAGGTGATTATAAAGAGGGAACTTCTGCTTTCCTTGAAAAAAGAAAACCGGTTTTCAAAGGGGAGTAAGTCCCCTTTTCTTTTTTAATAAAAATGAGCCAACTCAAAAAACTTGCAGGACAAACCGCCATCTATGGCATCAGCAGTATCCTTGGCAAGACCATTAATTTTTTACTTCTCCCCATCTATACCGCTTACCTTGCAAAAGAGGAATTAGGTTCTTTTACTGCAATTTATGCTTTCATTGCTTTCCTGAATATCATTTTTACTTACGGTATGGAGACTACATATTTCCGCTATGCCACAGGAAAAGGACTCGATCCACAAAAGGTATTTGCCCAGATTCAATCATTGCTGATTACGACTTCCATTTCAATGGGAGCGATCATTTATTTCAGTGCACCAGCTTTGGCAAGCTGGCTTGGCTATGAGGGGCAAGAATATTTGTTCCGTTGGATGGCTTGGATTTTGGCCATTGATGCGGTCTTGGCATTGCCATACGCCAAGTTGCGAAAAGAAAACAAAGCCCTACAATTTGCGCTGACCAAGCTTGGAAACATATTTCTAAATGTGGTATTCAACCTTTTCTTTATTGTTTTTTGCTACCATGTTTGGAGTGGGGAAATTCTTACAGGATTGCAACCATTGATCAATACCATTTACAATCCTGATTGGGGTGTAGAATACATTCTCCTTTCCAACCTGCTTGCCAATGCCTTGTTAATTCCGGTTTTATTCAAACTCTCAGGAAAATTTGTGTTTGGAATGGACAAAGAAATCCTGCAACCGATGTGGCATTATGCGGTGCCATTGTTGTTTATGGGATTAGCCGGGGTGACCAATGAGGTGTTTTCAAGAGGATTGTTTGAATATGTATTGCCCGAGAACTTCTATGAAGGATTGACGCAAAGAGAAGCAGGAGGGGTTTTTGGAGCCAATTTCCGATTGGCCATATTCATGAACCTGATCATTCAGGCATTCAAATATGCAGCCGAACCCTTCTTTTTCAACCAATCGTCCGACAAAAACAGTCCTGAATTATTCGCAAGAGTAATGCATGCTTTTGTGATTTTCTGCTCTATTTTGATGGTAGCAGTTTCAGTCAACCTGAATATTCTCGGAAGTTTTTTCCTAAGGGGGGAAGGTTATGCCGATGCACTTTACATTGTTCCGGTATTGCTTTTGGGCTATTTGTTTTTAGGGATATATTTCAATCTCAGTATTTGGTTTAAACTGACCGATCAGACCAAATACAGTTTTTATATTACAACCATTGGTGCTGTGGTGACTGTAGTTGTAATTTTTGTTTTAGTACCAATTCTTGGATATATGGGTGCTGCATTGAGCACCTTGTTGAGTTACTTTTTGATGTCATTAGTTTGTTTCTTTTTTGGACAAAAATATTTCCCCATTCCATACAAAACCGGCAAAGATTTGTTTTATCTCACTTTGGCTTTTGGATTGAGCTATTTGGGCTTTTTCTTGGAATGGGATCAGCCTGTTCTTCAATTTATTACAAGAAATAGCCTTGTGATTGTTTTTGTTCTTGTAGTTTTGTGGCTTGAAAAGGACGAACTCCCTAAGTTCGCCCCTCCTTTGAAAAAAAGAAAATCATGAAAATCAAGGTAATCAACCAATCCAAACATCCTTTACCTGAATACCAGACGCCATTGGCAGCCGGACTTGACCTCAGGGCCAACCTTGAGGAGCCTGTTTCCTTGGATCCCTTGGAAAGGAAGCTGATAGGAACGGGTCTTTTTATCGAGTTGCCGGCTGGATATGAGGCGCAAATCAGACCCAGAAGTGGTTTGGCATTCAAATATGGGCTTTCGGTACTCAATACGCCGGGAACCGTCGATGCCGATTACAGGGGCGAGGTCAAAGTGTTGCTGGTAAACCTTTCAAATGAACCTTTTGTGGTTCAAGACGGTGAGCGGATCGCACAGATGGTCATTGCCAAGCACGAACAGATTCAATGGGATTCTGTAGAAAACCTCTCCGAAACCGAGCGGGGAGCAGGAGGATATGGCAGCACAGGCAAAGTTTAAAGCCAATCCTATTTCTCTAACTATTGGAAATTAGAACCGCTTGTAAAATTGCCTTTTACCAAAAAGAACAAAAAGGTACTATGTTTGCGTTAAGTAAGTGATTGCCATTTACTATGGGTAATTACCTCAGTCAAATTGTGAAAACGGCTCCTTCCCAACCTTGTCAATAAAATCAAAACCGTAATCAAACCTTACCTGTGACTATACAGATCAAAAAAATATTGAGTTTTTCGGTGATGCTGCTTCTCAGTTTCAGCGCATTTTCACAAGACAACCTTTCTCGAAAAGAAAGAAAACAGCAACTTATCGAAGCACAGGCTTCCAGGTTATTCATAGATGGAGAGCGGTTTTTGATGCAGGAAGATTTTGACAGGGCTTATTTTTATTTCCAAAAAGCCAGAGAACTAAGTCCTGACCAGCCTGCCATCAATTTTAAAATTGCAGAGATTCTTTTGCGAGCCAACCAAGTAGACAAAGCTTTGGAATACGGGATGAGAGCAGTGGAGTTGGATCCTGATAACAAGTATTACAACCTGGTGATGGCAGAGGTATATTCCAAACAAGGAGACACCAAAAAGGCGGCTGCCATTTTGGAAAACCTAATGGCTAATTCAGGTGAAAACCAAAATTACATCCTTGATCTGGCATCTCTGTATCTTGCCGGAAATGAATTTGACAAAGCTTTGGAAGCTTTGACATCGGCTGAGGAATATTATGGGATGGCCCCACAAATCACGCTACAAAAACAAAAAATCTTCCTGCGTAAAAATGACCTTGGCAGTGCAATTTCAGAAGGTGAAAAACTGATTGATTCCCAACCGGGAAATTCTCAGTATGTAATCAACCTGGTTGAAATCCTATTCAATAACGGCAAAACAGATCAAGCCATTCAGCTTGTAGAAAAGTCTCTGGCTTCCTATCCCAATCAGCCTGATCTCCAAATGGCTGCCTATGCCCTTTATAAAGACAAAGGGGAAATCGACAAGGCTGAAGAATCAATCAAAACAGCCTTTGCCAACCCTGATCTCGAAGGACAGGTAAAGGCCCAGGCATTTGCAGGGATCCTTCAGGAGCCCAAATCAACAAGAAGAGATGATCTTTTAGAAAATCTTGCCGGAAGCATGCTTTCCAACCATCCAAATGATGCTGACATTTTGACCGTATTGGGGGATAAGAAATTATTTGAAGGAGATCAGGAAGGGGCTTTGGATTTATATAAAAAAGCTATTGCCATCAACCCTTCTAATCCCCAAGTTCTCCAAGGGGTAATTACAACGATGTTTGAATTGGGAAAAGACTTTGCTGAAATTGAACAGATCACAGAAACTGCAGTGGGAGAATTTCCCGAGAAACCGGAATTCTGGTTTTTTGATGGGACAGCCAAACTTGCTCTCAAAAAAGGTCCTGAGTCAACAACTTCTCTGAACAAAGCCATTGAAATCAACAGCGGAAAAAATCCCCAACTTGACCTCCTTGTCAATGGGCAATTGGGAGATGCCTACCATTTGACAGGAGAAACTGAAAAGGCATTTGAAGCATACGAGGCAGTATTAAAAGTAAATCCTGAGGACGAACACGTTCTAAACAACTATGCTTATTACCTTTCGCTTGCCAAAAAAGACCTGGAAAAGGCCAAAACCATGTCCAGTCAGTTGGTCAAAAGATTCCCAAAAAATGCCACTTATCTTGATACCCATGCATGGGTTTTATTCCAATTGAAAGATTATGAAGGAGCCAAGAAATACATGGATCTTGCTTTGCAATACGAAGAATCTCCAAGCGGTGTGATGTTGGAGCATTATGGAGATATCCTTTTCCTGTTAGGAAACAGCAATGAAGCCATTGCCTATTGGAAGAAAGCAGAGGGTGGGGAGGAAACTTCTGAATTTTTATTGAAAAAGATAAAGGATAAAAAGTACTATGATTAGGCCTTTAATAGCTTCATTATTTCTTTTAATAGTCTTCATTTCAGGATGTGCCAAAAAACCAAACCTATATACCTCAAATGAAATCATGCAGGAATTCAATCCTGTTTATTTTGAGTATCAATATATAAGTGCCAAAGGAAGGATAGTACTTGAGGAATCCGATGGCAAATTGACCAAAGGAACTATCAACATCAGGGCAAAAAAAGACAGTGTCGTTTGGTTTAGCATCACGCCTGGATTGGGTGTAGAGGCCCTAAGAGGTATGGTCACTGAAGAAAAAATGCGGATCAAAGACCGGATAAACGGAGATGACATCAACGTCAGTTTTGTAGAAATGCTGGACAGGTATGGCTTGAAATTAGACCTTTCATTAATTCAAAACATTCTGTTTGCAAATGTCCCACAGGAGTTCAGTTACAGAGACAGGTTACTCCGTTCAGGAAAATATTTTGAACTTACCCAGGTGCGGGAAGGGATCAGATACCATTCAAGAATAAGTACTGCCCATGGCAAAGTAGTGGAGCTGACAAGCAACACTTTGGATGATATGGGAGCATTTATGGCCAGCTATCCTACCTTTGAAAATGTCAACGGTCAACCCTTTCCAAACAAGATGTTGCTGAAACTTTCTTTTAATTCTGCAGAAGGTCTCCAAAACGCCATCATTCATCTGGAATTTAGCCGGATAGACTACTTATCTGAACCTGTTTCCTTTCCATTTCATTTTTAAAAAATGAGAATCAACATTGCCTTCCTTCTATGCTTTTCGATTGCTTTGGCATTCCCAAAGGTTGAGGCATTGGCTCAGACAAAAAAAACAAGGGCCCAATTGGAAAAAGAAAAAGCCGACATCCAAAAGCGGTTGGTAGAGTTTGACCAAATGTTGAGAAAGACCTCTGACACCAAAAAAGCATCAGTTGGTCAATTAAATGTAGTCAACAAACAACTTCAGACTAGGATCACTTTTATCCGGACACTCAATAACGAAGTCACACTCATCAATAGGGAAATTAAGGAAACTGAAACCGCAATCACTTCCCTTGAATCCGATCTCAAAAACCTGAAAGAGGAATATGCCGGCATGGTTTACACTTCTTCCAAATTAAATTCGGGCTTGACGATGACAGCCTTTATTTTCAGTTCAGGCACATTCAGACAGTTTTACATGAGGCTCAAATACCTCAAGCAATATTCTGATGCCCGCAAGAAACAAGTGGCATTGATCAATGAAAAAACAGTGGAATTGGCTTTCCAGAAGAACCTTTTGGAAGAAAAGAAAAAGGAAAAACAAGTCGTATTGACCAAAGAGCAAGAACAAAAGCAGAAACTTGACAAGGAAAAGAGAGAACAGCAGGGAATTGTAAACAACCTTTCGAAGCAAGAACAAGACCTAAGAAAAAAAATAGCATCAGCCAAAAAACAACAGGAAAACCTCAACAGTATGATCAAGAGAATCATCGAGGAAGAAATAAGGTTGGCCGAGGCTGAAGCCAAAAAGAAAAACAGTACCGCATCCAAATCTTCAGGCAGCAGTATTCCGTTAACACCTGAAGCAGCTGCACTTTCGAGTTCCTTCGCAGGCAATAGAGGTAAGCTACCTTGGCCGGTCGAAACAGGATTTGTGACCAAAAGATATGGCACACATCCCCACCCGACATTGAAAGGAATCACCGAGGATAATGATGGGGTTGATATTCAGACTACACCAAATTCCAGTGTCAGGTCTGTATTTGATGGAGAGGTCACTAAGATCTTTACCCTTCCAGGATATGGAGGAACAATCGTAGTAAAACATGGAGAATACTATACCATGTACAGCAAACTAAAAGTCGTCTCCGTCAAATCAGGGGACAAGGTAAAAGCCAAGCAGGTACTTGGACAGGTATATACCAATAAAGAAGGAGTTGCAGAAGTACACTTCGAAACATGGAAAGGACTTCAACCGATGGACCCTTCTTCTTGGTTAACGGGACGGTAAAACAATTAAATCGTATATTTATAAAAAAAGAGGCATCAGGACCAATCTTTCCTTTGTGTTAGAATGGCACTCTTATATATTTGTATCATATTAAATCTAAACAATACCATCATGACTACATTGGGTTTCTTGCAAAACATGGGCGGAGGTTCTATTATTTTGATAATAGTTGTTATCCTTCTGCTATTTGGTGCCAAAAGAATCCCTGAATTGGCACGAGGACTAGGAAGAGGAATCAGAGAGTTCAAGGATGCCACCAAGGAGATTCAGGACGACCTTGAAGAAGGTCTTAAGGATAAAAAGAAAAAAGAATAATCAGAATCAAAGAGTAAACACCTTGGAAAAATTCCTTTCATTTGACGACATTACCAAGTCGCTTGAAAATAGGGAAACCGATTGTAAAGCGATAGTAAATTATTATCTACAAAACATCCAAACGAAGGCGCACCTCAACGCCTTCGTTGAAGTTTATACGGATTCCGCTTTGGCACAAGCTGTCAAAGTGGATGAAAAAATAGCTTCCGGAAAAGCCGGTAGACTTGCCGGCATGGTGGTGGGGATCAAAGATGTTTTGGTCTATAAAGACCACGAATCAAACGCCTCCAGCAAAATCCTTAAAGGATTCAAATCCCAATTTACAGCGACTGCGGTACAGCGGTTGATTGATGAGGACGCCATTATTATAGGCAGGCTCAACTGTGATGAGTTTGGAATGGGTAGTTCAAATGAGAATTCAGCCCATGGCAAGGTCTTGAATGCAGCTGATGAAACCCGGGTTCCGGGCGGTTCTTCAGGTGGATCTGCTGTAGCCGTTCAGGCAAACTTATGTACAGTTTCTTTGGGAACGGATACAGGTGGGTCGGTAAGACAGCCCGCCGCTTTTACAGGACTTGTAGGAATCAAACCTACCTATTCTCGGGTTTCCCGTTGGGGCTTGATTGCTTATGCATCTTCCTTTGATACGATTGGTGTACTTTCGCGCAATGTCAGAGACAATGCACTTGTGATGGAAATCATGGCAGGTCCGGATAACTTTGATAGCACAGCTTCCAAAAAACCTGTCCCCCATTATTCCGAACTTTTGCATTTTGGTAAAAGAGCAAAAATAGCTTATATCACTGAGACCATTGAGTCAGATGCCCTCCAGCCTGAAATCAAGGGAAATACCTTGGCAGTATTGGAAAAATTGAGACAGGAAGGACATCAGGTAGAAGAAGTTCATTTTCCTTTGCTTAAATACACCTTGCCCACTTACTATATCCTAACTACTGCAGAGGCAAGCTCTAACTTGTCGAGGTTTGATGGGGTAAAATATGGCTACCGTAGCCCAAATGCCCACAATCTGGAAAGTATGTACAAGATGACAAGGTCTGAGGGATTTGGTGATGAAGTAAAAAGGAGGATCATGTTAGGGACTTTTGTACTCAGCGCGAGCTATTATGATGCTTATTTCACCAAAGCACAGAAAGTCAGAAGATTAATTAAAGAATTTACTGAAGAGGTATTGAATAAATTTGACTATATTATTATGCCGACAACGCCTTCGACTGCGTTTAAGTTTGGAGAACATAGCAATGACCCTGTTGCCATGTATTTGGAAGATTTATTTACAGTTCAGGCCTCAGTATCAGGAGTGCCGGCATTGTCCCTCCCAAATGGCATAGACAATAAGGGTTTACCAATTGGCATCCAGATAATGGCAAACTCATTCAAAGAGGCTGAATTATACGCTTTTGGCAATTATCTGATGGAACTTAATAGTAATTAACTCAAAATCATCCGGCAATGAAAAATCTATCTATCTCCTTAATGTTTACTTTTCTACTTATTTTTCTTTTTCAGCCCTTTGCATTCAGTCAGGAATTGTTCGGAATCAATAATGCTACAATAGAGGAAGAAACTATTGCTCCCATTTACCATTTTGAACATATCCCGGATTTCACTTATGATGAAGTGGCAAAGAAGATTAAAGCAATGGATACGGATATGCCATTTGAATTGAATGAAAAGATCTTCTCTTTCATCAATTACTTTGTGGTCAGAAACAGGGAATATACCAAAATGGTGATCCAAAGAAAGGATATCTTCTTCCCAATGTTTGAAGAAACTCTTTCGGACCACGACATGCCGGAAGACATCAAATACCTATCCATTATCGAGTCGGGATTGAGTCCAACAGCCAAGTCAAGAGTCGGTGCTTTGGGCTTATGGCAGTTTATGCCGGCAACAGGAAAGATGTATGGTCTTGATTACAACAAGGATGTAGACTTTAGGATGGATCCTGAAATGTCCTCCGACGCCGCCGCCAAATACCTAAAATCACTCTATCGGATGTTTGGTGATTGGGAGTTGGCATTGGCTGCATACAATTGTGGCCCTGGAAATGTCAGGAAAGCGATCAGAAGATCAGGAGGAAAAAAGACTTTTTGGGGTGTTTACAATTACCTGCCAAAAGAAACCAGGAGTTATGTCCCCCAGTTTCAGGCAATGATGTACATCATGCGTTATGCAGAGGATCATAACCTTATCCTCGAGCAACCAACCTATCCAATGGTTTATGATAAAATAAAATTTAATCAGGAATTGGATCTGGAGCAACTTGCGGCTGTCTCAGGGATTTGTATTGAAGATTTGGAGGCTTTAAATCCCTCAGTTAAAAATCGATTGATACCAGCCTCCAATCAATATATGGCTGTGAATGTACCAAAATCAAAAGTCAGCTATATCACTGAAAACAAGGAGCAATTTGCCGATGCTGTCAAATTAACCACTGAGAGGTCTGTAGCACTAAGAACAATTCCCACTCCAACAGCCAATACTAACCAAAAAGCAGCCACTGCGACAACAAGCCCGACCTTGTCAAGTCAAAACAAAATCACCTACGTGGTCAAATCCGGAGATGTTCTTGGAACCATTGCCCAGAGGCATGGTACAACCGTTACCAATATCAAAAATTGGAACAACCTCAGATCAAACACCATCAAAGTGGGTCAAAAACTATCTATCTATAAAAAAGGTGATTCATTTGAGTCCACCCTTGCCAATAACACGGGAACCACAGCAGGCACACCCCAATTTTACACTGTACAACCTGGCGATTCACTTTGGATAATTTCGAGAAAATTCAATGGAGTAACCATTGATCAAATCAAAAAACTCAACAACCTCAATTCTAATCAAATCAAACCGGGGCAAAAACTAAAAATCGGTTAACCTATTTTGTTAGTAAAATTTTTTTCTGGTTATTCTAATTCCTAAATTGTACATATCTTAAAAAAACTATTATGGAAAATTTCAAAAAAATGACCATTAAGATGCTCCTTATACTTGTCTCAATGGCAGTTTGGAGCTGTGAGGAAGGTGAAGGTTCTTCCTCCACCAAACCTAAGGCAAGAGGTGCAATTGGGGAAATAGTATTAGCCATTGACTCAGTCAAATGGGACGGACCTGTCGGCGATGCGCTAAGAGAAGTTTTTCAGTCAGATGTACCTGGACTGATCAGAGGAGAAAGCATGTTTGACATCCGAAAAATTGATCCAAGCGCCATGTCAAGGATATTCAAAATGTCCACCAATATCATTTTTGTAACCACTTTTGATGATAAAAAAATTGGAAGTCAAAACATCAATGCCCTTTTCACAAAGGATGCCAAGGAAAAAGCAGCAAGTGACCCAAGTCTCTATTTATTGAGAAGTGAGGATGAATTTGCCCAAGGGCAAGAAGTGATTTACCTTTTTGGTAACAATGAACAACAACTTGTTGAAAATTTATTGAAGAACAAAAATAAACTTCAGAACCTGTTTCAGGTACGTGAAAGAGAAAGACTTGAGAAAGTATTGATGAGTAGAAAAAGCTCAGAAGCAAGAGTTGCCTCAGAAGGTTTGGGATTGGCAATCAATGCTCCTGCCTCTTATCAAATAGTAAAATCTGAAGATAATTTTCTTTGGTTGAGGCAACCAACCCCCAACACAAGCCGACCGGACATTAGCTTGTTTTTCTATGAGACAGATTACATATCCGAGGAACAGGCTTTCCCGGATTCCATCATGGCTTTACGCGAAAAAATCACCAAAAAACACATTTTTGGAGACCCAAACAATCAAAACTCATATTTGACAATCGAAAGGGTAGATCCCTCTCCACTCTTCAAAAACTTCCTAATTAAGGAAAACTATGGAGTAGAAATCCGCGGGGGATGGAAAACCAATAATCTCAGCATGGGAGGATCTTTTTTGGCTTATGTGATTGTAGATGCCAAAAAAGGAAAGCTTTATTATATGGAGGGTTTTGTCTATTACCCAAATGAAGCACACCGTGAAGCAATCCGTGAAATAGAAACCATATTATTGGCTACTGATCTTTTAGATAAAAAAGAACAGGCGAGCTGATCCGTTTTAACAATAATCCTTTATGGCCATTAAAATCAGAAAACAAGACGCTTTAAATTACCATTCACAGGGGAAACCCGGAAAAATCGAAGTAGTACCCACAAAACCCCTATCAAGCCAATTAGACTTGGCTCTGGCTTATTCACCGGGAGTTGCAGAACCGTGTCTGGAGATAGCTGATAACAAAGAAAGTGTTTATAAATACACTGCCAAAGGCAACCTGGTTGCTGTCATTTCAAATGGTACTGCAGTGCTTGGATTAGGAAACATTGGCCCGGAAGCTTCCAAACCTGTAATGGAAGGAAAAGGAGTTCTTTTCAAAAAATTTGCAGGAATAGATGTGTTTGATATTGAAATCGCAGAGAATGATCCTGACAAACTAATCCATATCATCAAATCCCTTGAGCCTACTTTTGGAGGGGTCAATCTCGAAGACATCAAAGCACCTGAGTGTTTTGTCATAGAACAGACACTAAAAAGAGAAATGAACATCCCCGTCATGCATGATGACCAGCATGGGACTGCCATTATCTCCGGTGCTGCATTATTAAATGCATTGGAAGTAGTAAACAAGAAAATTGAGGAAATCCTTTTGGTGGTAAATGGCGCCGGAGCTTCTGCCATTGCCTGCACCCGATTCTACATGGCCCTTGGAGTCAAACCTGACAATATTGTCATGTGTGACAGAAAGGGAGTGATTAGGAAAGATAGACCTGATCTGGACGATACAAAAAAAGAATTTGCAACATCTAGGGATTTACATACCCTGACAGAGGCAATGACAGGAGCAGATGTATTTCTTGGTTTATCATCAGCTAATTCTGTAAGCCCTGATCAAATTCTTCTTATGGCTGAACACCCCATCGTGTTTGCATTGGCCAACCCAGATCCTGAAATTGCCTATGAACTTGCCATGTCCACTCGGGAGGACATCATTATGGCAACAGGAAGATCTGATTATCCCAATCAGGTGAATAATGTTCTCGGCTTTCCATATATCTTTCGCGGGGCCTTAGATGTAAGGGCTACATCCATCAATGAAGAAATGAAATTAGCTGCCTCAAAGGCTATTGCTGCCTTGGCAAAAGAACCCGTTCCAGATATTGTTAACAGGGCCTACGGTGACAATAAAATTACTTTTGGAAAAACCTATCTGATCCCGAAGCCATTGGATCCAAGGTTGATTACCACCATTGCACCTGCGGTAGCTAAGGCAGCCATGGACTCAGGAGTTGCCAAAACCTTTATCACTGACTGGGAAGCGTACAATGTAGAACTTCAGGAAAGAATTGGTATAGACCAAAGGCTCATGCTCCGTGTAGTGACAAGGGCCAAGAAAGATCCAAAACGCGTGGTATTTGCTGAAGCAGACAATGTCAAAATCCTCAAAGCTTCCCAACTATTAAGAGATGAGCGGGTTGCCATCCCGATTTTGCTTGGAAATAAAGAAAAAATCGATACTTTGATCGAAGAACACAATCTGGACCTAACAGGAGTGACCATCATTGATCCGTACATGGACGAAGAGAAACTGAAGCTTTTTGGTAACAAACTTTACGAAAAAAGAAAAAGAAAAGGACTGACCCCAGCGGAATGCATCCGCCTGATGAAAGACCGAACTTACTATGGTGCCATGATGGTGGAGCTAGGAGAGGCTGATGCTTTGATTTCAGGATTGACCAAGGACTACCCCAAAACAATTCTACCCGCACTGCAGGTAATCGGAGTCAAACCAAATGTCAACAGGGTCGCAGGGATGTATATCATGAACACTTCAAAAGGACCATTCTTCTTCTCCGATACAACCGTCAACGTAAATCCTACCGCTGAGCAATTGGTAGAAATTGTAGGATTGACAGCAAGTGGCGTCAGGTTTTTCAATATTGAGCCAAAAGTGGCCATGCTTTCTTATTCTAATTTTGGATCTGCAAAAGGCGAAGTGGCTTCCAAAACTTCCATCGCCACTGCCATGGCAAAAGCCAGGTATCCGGAATTAATCATTGAAGGAGAAATGCAGGCAAACGTGGCTGTGAATGAAGATATCCAAAAGGAAAATTATCCTTTCAGTACTTTGATCGGAAATAAGGCAAATACCCTGATATTCCCTGACCTGAGTTCAGGCAACATAGCTTACAAGCTGCTTTCCGAATTGGGAAATGCAGAAGCGATCGGCCCGGTACTTTTGGGGATGAATAAACCTGTTCATATATTACAGCTTGGAAGTTCTATAAGGGACATTATCAACATGGTAGCTATCGCAGTGGTGGATGCCCAAACAAAGGATTAAAGAATGATCGCATATTTAAATGGGAAATTGGCCTATAAAGACCCGACCTTTGTCATAATTGACATTTCAGGCGTGGGGTACCAAGTGAAAATTTCACTACAAACCTATTCCCAAATCAAAGATGAGGAGCAAGTTATGCTCCTCACTTATTTAAGTATCAAAGAAGATGGACATACTTTATATGGTTTCAGACAGGATTCAGAGAAAAAACTATTCCTTAACCTGATTTCCATATCCGGAGTTGGACCTAACACCGCATTGATGATTCTATCATCTTTAACATCAGATGAGCTAGAAAGCGCCATTGTAAACGAGGATGCCCGTACTATTCAAAATGTCAAAGGTGTGGGTACCAAAACTGCACAGAGAATAATCCTTGAATTGAAGGATAAGATCAAGAAAGAATCCTATGCGGATGCAGTCATTTCAAGCTCCTCCTTTTCAAAAACCAACAATAAAACAAAAGAGGAGGCGTTACAAGCCTTGCTGACATTAGGGTTTACCAAGGCAATTGCAGAAAAAAACATCGCAACTGTTCTAAAAAAAACCGGTCCGGAAATTTCTTTGGAAGAATTAATTAAAGCATCTTTAAAAAACCCATAATCATCACAAACCTGACTGTCTTTTGTATCCGCAATTTTTTTCAAAAAAAAGCGCAACAACTCTTTTGAAACCATTAGGTGTTCTGATACTGGTCTATTGCTTATTGTTTTTTAATAATTTACAGGCCCAAGAAATCAATGCTGACAGCGTTCAGACCAGATCTGATAGCATTCAGAGCAGAATTGATTCTCTGAACAAAAGGAGAATGCTTCCTTCATTTTTGCTTTGGCAAAATACGAGGACAAATCCCCTATTCCCCATCCAAAACCCTTTTCTCCATACAAATTCCCCGTTTTACCAAGCAAATCCAATCCAACCCACTATTCAGGTGGAGATGGACTCTATACCTCGATACCGAATACAAGATCAAATGGATTCCACGGATGTTGACCCTGGAATGTTGTATGACTTTGATGAATTTTCAAAAATCCAGGAATTCAGAGTCAGGCAGGAGTATTGGAGGAGCAGATCAAAGGGTCTAGACGGAGAAAGCCCTGTCAGTGGCAGAAACCTGATTCCGCCTATTACCACTAGTCCTAGTCTGGATAGGATTTTTGGTGGAAGTGACATCAATATCATCCCGACGGGATTTGTGGATTTGGATCTTGGGGCAATTTTTAGAAGGATTGACAACCCCTCCATACCTGTCAGGCAGCAACAAAACGGCAATTTCAATTTCAACCAACAGATACAAATGGCGGTCAACGGCACACTTGGACAAAAATTGAAAATCGGTGCAAACTTTGACTCAAACAATTCCTTTGATTTTCAGAACCAACTTAAAGCGGAATATACAGGATTCAAGGAGGACATCATCAAATCCATAGAAATAGGTAACGTAAGCATGCCCGTCCAAAACAGTCTGATTCAAGGAGCTCAAAATCTTTTTGGAGTCAAAACCCAGCTTCAGTTCGGCAAGCTATTTGTAACTGGAGTTGCTTCCACCCAACGAGGAAGGAGGGATGAACTAGTCATCGAAGCTGGTGGACAGGGAAGGCAATTTGAAGTTCAAGGATCTTCCTACGACGAAAACCGCCACTTCTTTTTGGCGCATTTCTTCAGAGACAATTACGAGCGATGGCTGAGAGGACTTCCCCAGATCCTTTCCGGACTCAATATTACCAGGGTGGAGGTTTACATAATGAACCGCGCCCAGAATACCGAAACCTTGAGGAATTTTACCGCATTCATTGACTTGGGTGAAGGCAGAAGGATTTACAAACCGGAAAATCCTAGCATCGGTACGGGAAATCCTGGCGCTCCGGCATTTAACCAAGCCAATTTGCTTTTTGATAACCTCAATGGAAATCCGGCTTTCCGACCATTTGATACGGGCTCGGGTGCCATAGAATCAAATCTTGGACTAACAAGAGGGATAGATTTTGACCAGGTCAACGGGGCAAGAAAGCTAGCCGCGACTGAATACCAATTCAACAGAGAACTGGGATACATTTCTCTTTCCAGAAGACTTCAAAATGATGAGGTCTTGGCTGTATCTTTTGAATATACCTACAACGGCCAGGTATATAAAGTCGGTGAATTGTCAGAAGATTATCAAAACCGTCCCATCAGTGACCTAATATTTTTGAAAATGCTCCGGCCTGCACGGATTAATATCAGAATTCCAACCTGGGATCTGATGATGAAAAACATCTATAACCTGAATGCCAGCCAAATCCAACAGGAAGGTTTTCAACTACAGGTAATCTACCGGGATGACAGGACGGGTCTGGATAACCCCACTTTACTAGAAGGTGAAAATGTTAAAAACAGACCACTGATCAGGCTGACTGGATTGGATAACCTCAACCCTCAAAACGATCCCGCACCTGATGGGAATTTTGACTTTATCCCAGGAATTACCATTTTTCCCGAACGGGGATTATTGGTCTTTCCGGTATTGGAACCCTTCGGAAAAACCCTTCGGGATCAGTTTTTACCCAACGAAGCTAACTTAGCAAATAAATACGTTTTTGACACCCTCTACCGGACAACCCTTGCCGATGCGGAATTGGTAACTAGATATGATAAGTTTTTTATCAAAGGAAGGCTTACTGCCGGATCGGCTTCTGAAATATTGTTACCTGGCCTGAACATTTCTCCGGGATCAGTGATCGTGATGGCAGGTAATATCCCTTTGACAGAGGGGGTGGATTTTACGATTGATTATAATTTTGGGAGAGTAAATATAATCAATGAAGGAATCCTTCAATCCGGCAAAAGAATCTCTATCAGCTTTGAAAAGGCAGATTTGGTATCATTTCAAACACGAAGTTTATTGGGGACTAGGCTTGATTATATTCTCAATGACAAATTTAACATCGGAGGTACTTTCCTGTATTTGAACGAGCGCCCTAATATTACCAGGATTGCCATTGGGAATGAAACCCTCAGGAACAGCATGTGGGGATTGGATGCCAATTTTAGCGATGAATCCAGGTTCCTGACAAAATTGGCAGATGCTCTTCCATTTACAAATACAAAAGAAAAATCCCTTATTCAGGTTAGTGGAGAATTTGCCCAACTGCTTCCAGGAACATCCAATCAGGTATTGGGAGAGCCTACAAACTATATCGACGATTTCGAAACTGCAATTACCCCATATGGTTTGGGTGGTTCTGCTGCACAGACCTGGCATTTGGCATCTACCCCAAAAACTGATGATAATCTTTTTGATTTGAGCGCAATCACTCCGGATAGGTTGGGTAATGCCTACAGAAGAGCAAAAGTAGCATGGTACAATATTGACAATATTTTCTACAGAGAAGGAGGCGCAGATGTTCCCTCCAACATCAACCAGGAAGACCGCGTCAACCATTATGTAAGGAGAGTTCTGCCTCAGGAAATCTTCCAAAACAGGGACCGTGATGTCATTGTAGTACCTGAACCGCTTTTTGAACTGGCCTATTTTCCAAACGAAAGGGGAATGTATAATTACAATCCTGACCTGACAACGGATGGCCTGCTTCCAAATCCCCGCAAAAATTACGGTGGCGTAACCAGGCCCATCACGACTGAAGTGGATTTTGACAGAACCAATATAGAATATCTTGAATTCTGGCTGTTGGATCCATTTATAGAAGGAGAAAACGGAAGGGTTTTGGATGGAAAATTTAACCAAAACAACACCACAGGTGGGAAATTGGTATTCAATCTTGGTGAAATTTCGGAAGATGTCATTAGAGATGGACGACATGGCTTTGAAAACGGACTTCCCGCAGACGGAAATCCTGATAATGTCAATGTCACTGAATGGGGAAAGATCACTCAGCAGCAATTCCTGATTCCGGCTTTTGACAATTCACCTGAATCAAGGATCAACCAGGATGTCGGTATGGATGGGCTTAGAAATGAGGAAGAAGAAGATTTTTTCCGAAGCAGGTTTATTGATCGTTTGAATGTAAGTCCCGCTGCACTGCAAACCATCAAGAATGACCCATCCGCTGATAATTTTCAATATTATTTGGATCAGGAACTTGACAACAACAACGTCAAAATCCTGGAAAGATATAAGAAATTCAACGGTATGGATGGGAACACCCCCATTTCAAATAACAGCAACCTTTCATTTGTACCCGCCGGGTCCAACCTTCCCGACAATGAGGATCTGAATACAGACAATACGGTCAATGAACTCGAAGCCTACTACGAATATGAAATTGACCTCAGGAAAGGTGAAATGGAAGTGGGAAAAAACTACATTGTAGACAAAGTTACTTCTAGCCAAAGTGGTGATCAAGTAAATTGGTATCTTTTCAGAATTCCTGTCAGGACACCTGATAGGGTCCAGGGGGAAATCTCCGGTTTCAAATCTATCCGGTATATGAGGACCTACCTGACTGATTTCGAGCAGCCCGTTGTACTCCGAATGGCAAACTTCCGGTTGGTGGCAAGCCAATGGAGGGTATTTTTAGAATCTCTTTACGAAAGAGGATTTTTTGAAATTCCTGAACCTGACAATTCAAATTTCAGCGTGGATGTGGTCAATATCGAAGACAATGGACAAGGAAGTGCAACTTCAAGCCCTTACGTATTACCTCCCGGAATCATCAGGGACCGGGATAATCTAGCTACCGTCGAAAGGGTTTTGAATGAGCAATCTATCAGACTTTGTGTGGAAGACCTTCAGGCAAAGGATGCCAGGGCTGTTTTCAAAAATGCAAATTCTTTGAACATGGTGCAGTTTGAGCGGCTGAAGATGTTTATCCATGCCAGCAGCCAAGATGCCCAAGATGGTGAAATGATGGCATTCCTTAGACTAGGAACAGATTATACTGACAACTATTATGAAATCGAAATCCCCCTGAATATCACTCCTCTAGGGGTAAGAGACCCACAGCAAATATGGCCTTTGGAAAACGAAATCGACATTGCCATCAATGAGATCGTCGGAGTCAAAATAGAAAGAGACAACAGAAAGGTGCCTTTGAATTTGGCTTTTTCCCAAGATATAAGGCAATACAAAGTGACTGTGGTAGGTCGGCCCGAACTGAGTCTGGTACAGGGTATGATGATCGGAGTAAGAAATCCCGGAAGCGGCAGCGGTGCTTCCAAATCAATCTGTATCTGGGCAAATGAATTAAGATTAACAGGATTTAAAGAATCTACAGGATGGGCTGCCAATGCAAGACTCAACGCACAAATTGCTGATGTAGCCACGATTTCCACTTCTGTGAGGCATAATACATTCGGATTTGGAGGCTTGGAGACAAGACTATCACAGAGAGCAATAACCTCAGCCACCCAATACGATGTGTCTGCCAATGTCAATCTCCACAAAATCCTTCCCGAAGGATTGAACTTGACGATTCCGATGTATATCAGTTTTGAAAATGCCACCACCAAACCGCAGTTCGATCCATTGAATCCTGATGTACTCTTTGATCTGGCTCTCCAAAAATTCCAGAATGAATCCGAAAGAGATATTTATAGGAATCAGGTATTGGATCAAATGACCAGAAGAAACATAGGCTTCACCAATGTCCGGAAAAACAAAAATCCTAACCAAGAAAAGAACCGCGTTTATGACCTGAGCAACTTCTCATTTTCCTATGCACATGGTTCCGTGCGGCAAAGTAACATCAATACGGAAAGTTATCTCTTTGAGACATACCTGGGGAATATTGCCTATGTCTACCAGCCAAAGCCTGTTGTTCTTGAGCCATTCAAAAATTCTTCTTGGGTCGGAGGAGATAAATTCAGCCTGATCAGGGATATGAATTTCAATTTTGTCCCGACTTCATTTGCCGCGAGAGTGGATGTAGACAGGCGGTTTTTGCGTACACAATACCGAAATGACCAACTGACCATAGATGGAGTAGATCCATTCTTCCAAAAAAGTTTCTTTATCAACCGGACATATAACCTAAACTGGGATTTGACCAAAAACCTTCGGGTGGATTACCTCAGCCGAGTATTGGCAGTAGTCGATGAACCTGAAGGAGACATAGATTCAGAATCCAAAAGGGATTCACTGAGGAACAACATCAGGAATTTTGGAAGAACGACCAATTATAACCACCAAGTGAATATCAATTACAAGTTGCCTCTTGATAAAATAGGCGCCTTGGATTGGATAGGAATGGATTACAAATATGCAGCTACCTATTCATGGCTTACAGGTGCTATCGGGCAGAGGGATACATTGGGTAATGTTATTCAAAACACAAGAGATAGATCCATTGTCGGCAAATTTGATTTTGTCAAGCTCTATAATAAAAGCGCAAAATACCGGGCTTTGAATGCTCCAAAGCGGCCAAGTATTCCCGGAAGAACTGCTACTGTCAGTGCTGAGGACACGATCGGTACGCCTTTCACAAGGAAAACCATTCAGTTTCTAACCATGATCAAGGATATCAACTTTCGGTATTCAATTGTAGAGGGGACTTTCTTGCCCGGATATATGGCAGAGACAGGATTGTTGGGTTTGGATAGAAGTTTTATGAATCCGGGTTTTGGATTCATATTTGGAAATCAGGACCCCGATATCAGGTTTACATTGGCTGAGCGGAATCTTATGGCCCCAAGTACTGAGATGACCCAACTCTTCAGGCAAAATCAAACCAAAAATTTACAGCTCACGGGATTGGTCGTACCCTTCAAGGATTTCAATATAACCTTGGAAGCGAGAAAAAGAGAGACGGGAGATTACACAGAGATTTTTAGAAATTCTGCCGAAAATCTCGGAGAGTTTACTTCCCTCAGTCCTAATAGATCGGGAGCCTACAGTATTACCTATTCGATTATCAAAACAACTTTAGCAAGGGATGACCAAAACAACAACTCCCCGCTCTTTACAGATTTTGAACAAAACAGAAGCATCATCCAGTCAAGATTGAATGCCCTTAACCCGGGAGGAGAATATTCAATAAATGGTCAGGATGTATTGACTCTTTCCTTTTTGTCCGCCTATTCAGGGCGAGATCCCAATACCATTGAACTGAATCCATTCCCAAAAATCCCGATACCAAATTGGAGGGTAGATTACAAAGGCTTGAGCCAGATACCGGCTTTAAAAGAATATTTCTCAAGTATCAGCCTGACCCATGTTTATAACTCGACTTACGATGTGAGTAATTTTTCGAACTCACTTCTCTATAACAAAGGTCTCGAATTGTATAACAGTATCCGGAATATCACGGGGGCTAACCTCACCAACGAGTTCGGTGAGTATATCCCCATTTTCATTTTGAATCAGGTTGTTCTTTCAGAGCGCTTTGGACCATTGATCGGTGTCAATTTATTGACAAAAGACAGGCTGAATATCGTCATGGAATATAATACCGAAAGAAACATAGGTCTGAATTTTTCCAATGCACAGGTAACAGAACAAACAAGCCGGGATTTTGGGTTTGACCTTGGATATACCAAAGCGGGAGTGAAGATTCCATTTAAGATTCAGGGCAGACAGGAAATCCTAGAGAATGACCTTCAGTTTAGACTGAGTACCAAAGTAGTGGATACAAGGCAGGTCCAGAGAAAAATTGAAGAAGGAAGCACGGTGACCAACGGGAATCTGAATATTCAGATACGCCCTACCATAGGGTATATCGTGAGTAAAAGCCTCAATATTACAATCTATTTTGACCGTACCATCAACGATCCAAGAGTCACCACAGCCTTCCGTAGAAGCTCTACAGCCTTTGGAGGACAATTACGATTTAATTTAGCACAATAGGTTTTTACATTTGTCGAATCCTTGTATTTTTGAAAACAATTAATCAAATCAGATATGAATTTTCCAAAGGAGCTCAAGTACACCAAAGACCATGAATGGGTCAAAATTGAAAATAACATCGCAGTTATTGGAATAACAGAATTTGCCCAAAGAGAACTTGGGGATATCGTATATGTCGAAGTAGAAACAGTCGGTGAAACCATCGCCTCGGGTGAAGTTTTTGGCACTGTGGAAGCTGTTAAAACTGTTTCAGACCTATTTATGCCTTTGGAAGGGGAAATCATTGAGTTCAACGAAGAGCTGGAATCTTCACCTGAACTTGTAAACGAATCTCCCTACGAGTCAGGCTGGATGATCAAAGTGAAATTTTCAGGTGATTTACCTTCCGATCTTTTGTCTTTTGAAGAATATTCTGAATTGGTAGGCGCTTAAATATCATTTAAGCCGGAAACCACTTAGCCATAGATTTAAAATTGGTCTTTAATTTTGGCTGTAGGGAAAATTCAGTACTCCAAATCGTTTGATCTGAACAAACACTTCATTATCGAATCTTAATCACTGAAGAGAAAAAAAAATAGGCCAATTGGTTCAATAATTTTATGCAAGGCAAATTGATCTCTTGTAAAAATTAAAATAAATGGCTAAAATTGTTATCTCTTAAATTGTAAAAAATTATTAACCTCATAAATTAACAACCATGGAAGCTAAAAAGACGCCAGAAGCGGATTTATCCAAGAAAACAGGAATGTTCCTGAATCTTGGATTAGCCATTAGCGTCGGGTTATGCCTATTTGCTTTTGAATACAAATCCTTCGATGATAGGAATTTGAAAGATTTAGGTAGCGTTACCGATGAATTTGAAGAACTTCTTGATATTCCGATCACAGAGCAGCCACCACCGCCACCTCCACCAATTGAGCAGCCGGTGATTCAGGAAATTCCTGATGAGGTTGAGATTGAAGAGAAAATCGAAGTAAACTTTGACGTGGACGTTCAGGAAGAAACCGTTATCAAAGAAGTTGTCATTGCCGATGCACCTGTGGTGGAAAAAGCAGATGAAATATTTGACGTGGTTGAAAATTCTCCTGAATTCCCAGGAGGAATGGAAGCTTGGAATGAGTATTTGAGGAAAAACCTGAAATACCCAACTCAAGCAAGGAGAATGGGTATCGAAGGTACAGTATATGTTGTATTCGTTGTAAACACTGACGGTACAGTGCAGGACGTAGAGCTCCTTAGAGGTATCGGAGGAGGTTGCGATGAAGAAGCACTCAGAGTTGTAAAAGGAGCGCCAAAATGGACTCCAGGCAAGCAAACAGGCCGCGCGGTAACGGTTAGGATGAGACTTCCGATCAGATTCAAACTT
>NZ_CDSBKL010000014.1:0-25145 GCF_977115555.1 Aquiflexum sp. | reverse complement strand
AGGTATGGATTTGGAAAGATGAAAATAATTGGAGATAATAATGAAAACAAAATTGTTGCACCATCAAGAAGTTTGCATTGGAATTACAATCAAATTCATCAATTACGGTATTTAAATTTTCTGGATTTTGAAGTTTAGGATATGGTAATTAATTTAATTTGTAGAGAAAATAAAATGAAACCATGTTGTGCTATTTGTAATGAATTCAAATATTTTAAATTGTTATCAAAATAATTTTTTTATAATGCTACTAAAATGTAAAAATCAATAATTTGAATTGTTAATTTTAGTCCACTTAAGATCTGAAATATTTTTTTATAAATATAAATTTGAAACAAAGTTGCATTAAAACTAGGTCGAAAGATTGCCTTTACTTATTTTTGCAACATAGTTTCATTTATGTTCAAGTTTATCACCCTTTTCCTTTCAATTTTATTATTGGCTGTCAATGCTTTTGGTCAAGAAGCATGTATGCTAGTACTCCGGGGAAAAGTGGTTCATGAAGAAAACAATGAACCAATAGAGGGTGCATATGTATGGTTAATTGAGGCTGAAACAGGTGCTGTCACGGATGCTCTAGGAAATTTCAGGATTCAAAAAATTTGTCCCGGCGAGCAAACCCTCCGTGTCCAATACCTGGGACATAAAGAGTATATCGAAAAAATCACCCTCATTTCTAATATGAACCTTACCATCAGAATGTCAGCGGAAGAGGTTCAATTGGAAGGTGTAGAGATCCACGGACATGAGGATGCACTGCTGACTACCAATTCGGTTTCAGGCATATATGGAGAGGACCTCAGGATTTCCAGAGGTCAAACCCTCGGTGAAACCTTGAGAAGAATTCCCGGAGTCACTTCATTTTCTTCCGGATCGAGTATTCAAAAACCTGTCATACACGGTCTTCACAGTAACAGGATTTTGATCTTGAACAATGGGGTGAGATTGGAAGGCCAACAATGGGGGGCTGATCATGCTCCTGAAATTGATCCATTTATTGCAAAGGAAATTTCTGTGGTCAAAGGTGCGGAAACTGTCAGGTTTGGACCGAATGCAATGGGTGGTGTGGTTTTGGTAAATCCTGCCCCTCTTCCGGTCAAAGGAGGCCAAACCGGTCAAATAGACCTGATAGGATTTTCAAACGGAAGGGGTATCAACGGATCTGTGGGCTTATTAGGAGGTTCTGAGAAAATCAAAGGCTTAGGCTATTGGGTTCAAACTTCCTCAAAAATAGCCGGAAACCTTCAAACCCCGGATTACATACTAGACAATACCGGTGTCAGGGAACTGAATTTTTCCGGTGCAATTGGATTCAGTAATTCTAGGTTAGGTTCAGAAGTTTACTTCAGTCATTTTCAGACCAGAATCGGTATTTTGACCGATTCGCATACGGGCAATCTCTCTGATTTGGAAAGTATCATCGAAAATGGCAGACCATTTCGAGACCCTGACTTTTCCTTTGATATCCAAAATCCCAAACAAGATGTTGACCATCAACTTTTAAAGATGAAAGGCCATTACCACTTATCAAATGGAGCGAAACTGAATCTGCAATATGCCTTTCAGAGAAACCACAGACAGGAATTTGACAGAAGACGTGGAGAACTGAATGACCGACCTTCTTTGGATTTGGTACTGTTTACCAATACCCTAGATCTCAGTTATGACCACCAAACAAGAAAAAAATGGAATGGATCGGTAGGCACCCAAATCATCCAGCAGGCAAATTCAAATATTCCGGGTACTGGCGTGGTACCACTGATTCCAAATTATGACATGCTCAACGTTGGCTTTTTTGCAATTGAAAAATTCACAAGTGGTCCATTAGAAATTGAAGGTGGATTGAGGTATGATTATAGGAACGTAGCGGCCGCAAGGGTAAACCGGGGTGGAGTTCTTCAGGAAGAAAAATTTAATTTTAATAACTTCTCTGCATTTATAGGAGCCATTTATCCAATCTCCCGCAACCTGACGTTCAATACCAATCTCGGAACTGCTTGGAGACCTCCTAGCATCAATGAGCAGTTTAGTCAGGGACTACATCACGGATTGGCAGCGATTGAAATAGGCAACCCAAATTTTGTAAGTGAGCAATCCTTCAAATGGATGAATACTCTTAATTATTCGGGCAGCCGATTCAATATCGAATTGACAGGTTATACCAACAGGATCAATAATTATATCTACCTCAATCCCACCGAAGACCGTTTTATTTCCCTGAGGGGTACTTTCAATGTTTTTGAATACCTGCAGACCGATGCCTTTTTTATGGGAACAGACCTGAGTGCGATTTGGACTGTTTCTTCCCAATGGGAGCTATTCACAAGAGGATCTATTGTGAGGGCAAAAAACACAACAGAGGACTCATTCTTACCTTTTATCCCAGCTGATAGGATAGAAACAGGATTGAGCTACCAATTCCTTTCAGGTATTTCCAAAAACAAATCCAAAATATCATTTAGTAATCTTGCCGTTGCACAACAAACCCGGGAACCGGATTTTGACCTTGCTCCCGCCCCACCGGCATATATGCTTTGGAATCTTGGGATCCAAACCGGTATTCAATTTGGGGATAATAAATTAAACATTGGATTGCAGGTTACAAACCTGTTTAACGAAACTTACAAAGATTACATGAACCGTTTCAGGTATTTTTCCCATGAATTGGGAAGGAATGTAATGGTCAAACTCAATTATGAATTTTAATCCATTTCAATAATAACTATCAAATCATGAAAAACTACAGCTATTTTATTGTTCTTTTGGCAGCTTTCGGATTGACCTTTTCATCCTGTAAAAGTGACGACCCAGTTCCTGAAAATGAAGGAGAGCTAATTACAGATGTAACACTCAAATTCACAGAGCTTAATCCTGCAGGAGAACCAACAGGAACTCCGATTGAAGTAGTAGCCTCAGACCCTGATGGCTTGGAGCTGGGCATAGGACCAACTATTGGTACAATAACTCTTAGTAGGGGAAAAACTTATCGGATGGAAATTTCCTTATTCAACAGCATCGAAAACGAGGATATCACGGAAGAAATCCGGACAGAGAAGGAAGAGCACCAATTCTTTTTTTTGGGTTCAGCCTTTACGGGGACTGCAATTCTGACCTATACCTATGATGATGAGGATCTTGATGGCAACCCTGTCGGACTGATAGGAATAGTGCAAACCATTGGGTTTAATTCAGCGCAGATGAGGGTAGTTTTGAGACATGACCTTAATAAGAGTTTCAATGGAGCAAACAATCCCAACTGGGAAAATTTTGTACAAGCAGGTGGTGAAACAGACCTTGACATCACCTTTCCTGTGGTGTTGAATTAAAAAATTCAAAAGAGGTGGCTTTTCAAAAAAGTCACCTTTTTAATTATATTGGCATAAAATTTCAACGATATGAAAAATTTATTCCACTTTGTTTTATTTGGTTTTGTTATTTCCTTGGCTGTTTCCTGTTCCGGGAAAAAAGAAATTGAAGGAGATCCTAAAATCTATGAAGAAGCAAATGCTTACCTCCAAAAATCCCTAGATCTGAGAGAAGAGATCACGGGGTTCGAAAAGCAGCTAAAAGATTCTGGCATCGATTACAGTACTTTGAAAGAGGAACTTAAAACTTGGGACAAGGATATCATTGAAGTTCCGGGTCATGAACATTCGCATGATGATGAGCATCACCGTGACTATCACATCCATAATCCGATGAAGCCTTTTAAAGATTCCGAACACCTTGATTACCAAAAAGTCATGCATGCGGAAATAGCCCAGCTACATGAACAATTTAAAAGAATGACACTCCCTGAAGTCATGGAAGGAAATTAACCTAAATAAAAAAGGTCATCGCAAGATGACCTTTTTTATTTAGTTGAGATAAGGAGAACAGACTGACATTTCTTCCCTTTTGAAAGCCTGAGGGCTGTTGTCATTAGAACCTATATTTCCGACCGACAAAATTACCTGATAATCAGGTCCGGAATCTGCAAGGTGAATTTTTATATGTCCATCAAAACTTTTTAAATCCCCAAATTTCAATTTAGTTCCATCAGAAAGCTGACCGAGGATTGTTTTGCTTTTCAATGTTTTGATATCAACAGGGTCAAGTTGGTAGGCAATGGGAGAATCCTTACTTTCATAAGAACCGAAATGTAAATGTGCAGGAAAGTAATATGGATCATTGTCTTTGGATCCGCTAAGTTCCACAGTCAATTCCAAGTCACCGTTTAGCAATTCTTTTATCTGAACTTTACCTGTATAATTGAAGTCGGAACCTTGGTAAAGGTTGTATGTTAATTCATTGGTTGTGTAAATGGATTCCTTCTCTTGTTCACATGAAAACATCATCAGTGCCGAAAGAAATATTATTGCCAACTTTTTCATTACAGTATGGTTTTTATGGTAATTACGCTGAATTTGGCTTTAAGTTCAACATATGGGTAAAGATACAATTTTATGTTTTTTATAGATGTGAACCATGTCACATTATAGAAAGTTTGAACTGAAAAGAAATTCCATTCCATGAGACATTTTGCAGGTCTGTTTATGCGCCTTGACCAAAGTAACAAAACCTCTGATAAACTCGAGGCGCTAAGGGAATATTTTTTATCTACCCAAGATGAGGACAAGCTTTGGACGATCGCGCTTTTTACCCATCGCAGGCCAAAGCGTCAGGTAAATACAAGGCTTTTGAGAGCATGGTGCTGTGAATGGTCCGGAATCCCCGATTGGTTATTTGAGGAATCCTACCAGACTGTTGGGGATCTGGCAGAGACGATTTCTTTGCTATTGCCGATGGCTGACCTAAATCAGGATTTTTCTTTGAGTTATTGGATCCGGTATTTGATGGATTTGGAAAATCTGCCGGAAGAAATCAAAAAAGAGAAAATCATTCAGGCTTGGCAAATGATGACCAAGGAGGAACGTTTCATTTTTATCAAATTGATGACGGGTGGATTCAGGGTTGGTGTCAGCCAAAATCTCGTTACACAAGCCATAGCAGAAGCCTTTGGGCTTGAAAAAACAGAAGTGGCCCACCGGATTATGGGAGACTGGAATCCTCAAAGGGTTTTCTTTGAGGATTTGATTTTGTCAAAAAATCAACGTGATGACCTTTCTAGACCTTATCCTTTTTTCCTTGCCTATCCCCTGGAAAAAGATTTGTCCACATTTGGAGAATTATCAGATTGGCAGATCGAATGGAAATGGGATGGTATCAGGGGTCAGGTCATTCATAGAGAAGGTCAGGTCTTTATCTGGTCCAGAGGGGAAGAATTGGTTACCGAAAAATTCCCTGAACTGGAAGCAATGGCTTTGGAATTTCCCTCAGGAACCGTTTTAGATGGAGAGATAATCGCATTTTCAGAAGGGATGCCCCTACCCTTTTCTTTACTTCAAACCAGAATCGGAAGAAAAACCCTTAGCAAAAAAATCCTGCAAGAAGCCCCAATCAGTTTTATTGCCTATGATATTTTGGAATATTCGGGAGAAGATTTCAGGCAAACTCCACTAGAGGATCGGAGAATTGTTTTGGAAAAACTTGTCAAAGAAATCAAAAACAGCAGACTGGAAATTTCTCCTTTGGTCCAAGCCAATGATTGGGATCATCTTACCATGCTTCAGTCCCAATCCAGAATCAGGATGGCAGAAGGTTTTATGTTAAAAAAAGCCGGATCAGTCTATGAAACAGGGCGGAAAAAAGGCTCTTGGTGGAAATGGAAAATAGAACCACTTACCATAGACGGTGTATTGCTTTACGCCCAAAAAGGACACGGGAGGCGTGCGGACCTTTATACGGATTATACTTTGGCGGTATGGGATGGTGATATACTCATTCCTTTTGCCAAAGCTTATTCGGGACTCAGTGATGCTGAAATCAGGGAAGTGGATAAATATGTAAAACAAAATACCCTTGAAAAATTCGGTCCAGTGCGAACGGTAAAACCGGGCATGGTTTTCGAAATCGCATTTGAGGGAATACAGGAAAGCCCAAGACACAAATCAGGAATTGCCTTGCGGTTTCCAAGAATCCAAAGGTGGAGGAAAGACAAACCAATCGAAGAAGCAAATACTTTAGACGATCTAAAATCACTACTTTCAGTTTATGGCAGGTAATCTCCTTTCGGTTGCATTTCAGTATTTTGACAAAAAAGGATGGGCTCCTTTTGAGTTTCAGGTGGAAACCTGGCAGGATTTCATGGAAGGAAAATCCGGATTGCTCAATGCCCCAACCGGAAGCGGGAAGACTTTTGCGTTGTTCTTTCCTGTGATTTTGGAATACATCCGCAACCATCCTGAAGATTGGCAGAAACCAAGAAAAAACGGGATACAGCTGATTTGGATTACGCCTTTGAGGGCATTGGCTCAAGACATCCAAAAAGCCATGCAGGAAGTTTGTGAAACGATTGGTCTTCCATGGAAAGTAGCTGTCAGGAATGGCGATACAGATAATAAAGAACGGCTTTCCCAAAAAAAGAACCCACCGGAAGTTCTGATTACGACCCCTGAGACGCTTCATATCTTATTGGCACAAAAAGGAAACAGGGATTTATTTCAATTCATGCAGGCAATTGTCATCGATGAATGGCACGAACTCATGGGAAATAAAAGAGGTGTTCAGGTCCAATTGGCCCTTGCTTACATTAGGTATCAATGTCCACAGGAAATCCGACTTTGGGGCATTTCGGCCACTATCGGCAATCTGGAAGAAGCCTGTCAGATCCTTCTAGGAGAAAGACATCCCGTTCATATCGTCAAAGCAAATATTGAGAAAGATATTATTCTCCAAACCATCTATCCCGATGAACTGGAGAAATATCCTTGGTCCGGGCATTTAGGCATCAGGCTGATAGACAAAGTCATACCAGTTATAGAAAAGCACAATTCCATCCTGCTTTTTACCAATACCCGCGCCCAAACAGAAATATGGTATCACCAAATCATGGAGAAAAGACCTGATTGGGCGGGATGGGCAGCGATCCACCATGGATCTTTGGATCAAACTGTCAGGACATGGGTGGAAGAATCCTTGCATTTTGGAAAGCTCAAGCTCGTAGTTTGCACCTCAAGTCTGGATCTTGGAGTGGATTTCCGTCCGGTGGATGCCGTGATTCAAGTCGGAAGTCCGAAGGGTGTGGCCAGGTTTATCCAAAGGGCGGGACGTTCCGGTCATCAACCTGGTTTACCTAGCCAAATCTATTTTGTTCCTACCCATTCACTGGAGTTGGTCGAGGCGGCTGCCCTGAGAAGCGCCATGGAAAACAATGAGTCTGAAAGCATCCATTGTCCTACGATGACCTTTGATGTGCTGATCCAGTTTTTGGTTACCCTTGCAGTTGGAGATGGTTTCTTTGAAAAAGAATTGTTTCCTATACTAAAAAACACCTATTCTTTTCAAAACCTCACTGAGGAAGAATACCGATGGACATTGTCATTCATCACGCAGGGAGGGGAATCATTGCGGGGATATGAAGAATTTGCAAAAGTAGAAAAAGACGAAACAGGGAAATACCAGATCAAAAACAAAAGAGCGGCTATGGTTCACCGACTGTCTATGGGTACCATAGTGAGTGAACCCATGCTCAAAGTACGGTTCAAAAACGGTACCTTCTTGGGTATGATTGAGGAATTCTTCTTTTCCAAACTCAAATCCGGAGACCGATTTTTCTTCGCAGGAAGAAACCTTGAATTTGTCGCCATCAAAGACCTGAGTGCTATTGTGCAGCTTTCTACCAAAAAAAGCTCAAACACACCTTCCTACATGGGAGGAAGGATTTCTCTCTCCTCCAAACTCGCTTTAAAAATCAGGGAAATTCTGGAAAAATCCATCCATGGAATCTTTGATTCGCAGGAAATCGCTTATGTCGCACCCCTCTTGGATTTGCAAAACAGGATTTCACTAGTGCCGGATAAAAAGACGCTTTTGATAGAGAAAATCATATCAAAGGAAGGTTACCATATTTTCATTTTTCCCTTTGAAGGAAGGATGGTACATGAAATACTCGGTGCATTGGTTGCCTACAGGATCAGCGTAAGTTATCCCATGAGTTTTAGCATTGCTATGAATGATTATGGTTTTGAGCTGCTCCCGGATATGCCGATCCCGATAGAGGATATTTTGGAAGAAGATGTTTTTTCTGAGATTAATCTGGCAGAGGATATCAAAGCCTGCATCAATGAAAGTGAAATGGCTAAAAGGAAATTCAGGGATATAGCTACCATTTCGGGACTTGTCTTTCAAGGATTCCCTGGAAAGCCGATAAAATTTAAGCACCTTCAATCGAATTCAGGAATTTTGTATGGTGTATTTGAGGATTATGATCCGGATAACCTTTTGCTTAATCAGGCGCATCGTGAAGTCATGGACATGCAGATGGAAAAGGACAATGTCCTTGAAGCTGTCCGAAGAATCAATTCCCATGAAATAATTTTAAAGACACCTGGTCAATTCACCCCATTTTCATTTCCAATAATGGTGGATCGATGGTTTAGAGCGACACTTTCCTCAGAATCCTTGGAAGATAGAATTGCGAAAATGAAGGCACAAATGATAGAATAAGCAACTTTCAGAATTTGATCCTTTAACAAATTTTCATTTTGAAAGCAAAAATAAAGAGTTGATAGTTGATTAATTATATGGCATTTTTTTTCTGTCATTTACTTAACAAAATATTTTGTAATCATAAGTAATAAGGCTATTTTCGAATGATTTTTATATTAAAAATAGAAATTATTATATGTTAAAATTTAGCCACATTTTCAAATTATGTTTATTTCTTTTTATTTTTTTAACAATTCCAGGTTTTTCATTTGGCAATTATTATGAAGAATACCACACCAAGGCAGACAGCCTACTTAACCTTTTTCAAAATGCAGCATCTGAAAGGAAAAAACTTGACCTGCTTTCGGAATTGGTCAAGGTAATCCACTATTCTGATTCAGCTCAAAAATATTATCCCGAGGCGATCAGACTAGCGAACAAACTTCAAGACCACGATTTGGAGGCTCAGAATTTGAATAGATTGGGTGTGTATTTCCGAAACATGAACTTGCAGGAAGAGGCTCTTAAACTATACGAGGAGGCCTTACAAATCAGTGAAAAAAACAACAATCCGGTTCAGATAGGTCACTCTCTGAACAACATAGGGCAGATTTATTTTTACAGAGACTTCTATGAAGAATCCTTGGAATACTATAAAGCCGCCGAATTACAATTTTTGAAAGTAGGAGACAAAGAAGGACTCGCATATAATTATAATGGAATGAGCCCTGTATTAGGGGCTTTGGGCAAAAACAAAGAAGCGCTCGAAGTAATCAATAAAGCCATTGATATCCGTCAGGAAGAAGGGAATGAAAGGCAGCTGCTTGTCTCAAAATTCAATAGATCTGTTCTTTTGATGTCGATGAATGAATTTGCATCCGTAGAAGAAGATATCATGAATCTTTACCATTATGGCCTTATCCATGATAAAATTAGGGCCATTCATGCTCTGGAGAAACTTATAGAACTAAAGCTTGCAACCGGTAATGTTTCCCATGCTATTAAGTTGGCTGAAGAGGCCAAAGTCTTGCATGCAGAAAGACCTAATTCAGAATCGATCATTGCGATTTATGAGATGATGTATCAATTGTATTTTGACCTGGGAGATACAGCTGAATCAAAAAAATATCTCAGCCTTTTGGATCAAGAAAAAGAGATTTTAAGTGCTGAAAGGATAAAAAATTACCTTGCAGGTCTGACCATCAAAAAACAGAAAGATGAAATAGCGGCATTGAGCAGAGAAAACGAACTGATGCAATCCAATCAAAAGTTCAAAATGTACATTACTTTTGCTTTAGTGTTGCTGGCATTCTCCCTTTTTGTTGCGCTTTCGATTTATTACAGGTCTTATAAGAAAGAGGTTTACAATATCAAAAAACTTAAAGAAAAACGGGAACAGATAGAACGTCAGGCGGCTGAACTGAATCGCCTCAATATTGAAAAAGATAAAATATTTTCTATTCTAGCCCATGATTTGAAAGCTCCCTTGGATTCTCTTTGGGGAATGGTGAGGTTGATGAATGAAGACAACCTGAGTCAAGAGGAGTTTGAATCCTATTTACCCGTCCTCTCCCAAAATCTGGGTAATAATTCCATGTTGCTGGAAAATTTGTTGATCTGGTCAAGAAGTCAGATGAAAGGAATGAATACCCAATTTTCAAAATTCAATCTTTATAAACTGGTTGAACAAAACGTTAATTTCCTCAATGGGTCAGGGTTTTACAAAGGTCAGATATTGGAAAATTACATTCCAAAATCAATTGAAATTGAGGCCGACAGAACGATGCTTGAGATCGTATTCCGCAATCTCCTCACCAATGCCTTGAAGTTTACCAATTCCAATGACAAAATCACAGTAGCCTTAGAGGAAGAGGATAGTTTTTATACCATATCAGTTTCAGATCAAGGTATAGGCATGACAGAAGCAGGTTTAAGTAAGCTATTTGGCAATGATTTCTACAGTACCGCCGGTACCCATCAAGAAAAAGGTACAGGGCTTGGTTTATTACTTTCCAAAGAATTGGTCAAGAAAAACAGGGGCGAAATATGGGCAAAAAGCCAAATTGGTTCCGGATCTACTTTTTGCTTTACTCTTCCAAAATCTTAATTTGCCCTCCAGAAATACGGAGTAAATAAGACAAGAATTGTAAAGAGTTCAAGTCTTCCCAAAAGCATCAAAAAGCTGAGGAAAATTTTTGCATAAGGGTTAAAAAAGGCAAAATTATCTACAGGACCCACTTTGCCAATTCCAGGACCAATATTTCCAAGACAAGTTGCCACTGCACCAAATGAGGTCAGGATATCATATCCCATCAGTGAAATAACCACTGATCCAATCACAAATATCATTAGGTAAATCAACAGGAAGTTCATGATATGGGTAATTATTTTTCCCGTAACCCTATCCCCGTTTATTTTTAACGGAACAACTGCCCTAGGATGCACGATTCTCTTGAACTCAAGCCAACTGTTTTTAAAGAAAGTCAAATGCCTTACAAATTTGATTCCTCCAGCTGTAGATCCGGCTGATGCTCCTAAGAATAACAGCATGAAGAAAATTAAAGTAAGTCCATCATTATAGGAAGTATAATCAGCTGTTACAAATCCTGTGGTAGTAATCAGGGAAACAATCTGAAAGAGTGTATCACGAAATGCTTTTTCCAATTCTTGACCTGAATAAAAATATACGGGGACAGTCAAAAAAAAGGCAAGCACAATAATAGCAGAAGCATAGGCCCTAAATTCATCAGAACGCCACACCCTATCAAATTTACCCGTCAGGCCAAAGTAAATTACTGTAAAGTTGGTTCCGGCCAAAAACATGAAAACGATAGCAGAATATTGGATAAAGGCAGAATCATAAAATGCCATACTTGCATTTTTTGTAGAAAATCCACCTGTTGCCATAGTAGTCAATGCGTGATTAACCGCATCAAAGAACGTCATTCCTCCAAAATAATATAACCCCCCAAGGGTAACCGTCAGCCCTACATATATCAGCCAAAGCCTTTTGGCTGTCTCCTGAATTCTAGGATGAAGTTTATCTGAGGTTGGTCCGGGAGATTCAGCCACAAACAATTCAATACCGCCAATTCCCAAAAGGGGAAATATAGCGACAGTCAAAACAATGATACCAAGCCCTCCTACCCACTGAGACATACTTCTCCAAAATAGAATTCCCTGAGGTACTGTCTCTATATCTGTCAAAATACTCGCTCCCGTTGTAGTGAGTCCTGATACAGTTTCGAATAAAGCATCGCTGAATGTATGTGTAGTTCCGCTCAATATGTAAGGAAGCATGCCAAAAATAGACATGAAAACCCAACTCAAGGTCACAATAAGGTAGCCTTCTCTTTTTCTAATATTTTTGTCTTGCTTCGCAAATGAAAAGAACATAACTGCACCAATAAGCAGCGATGAAAGCGCAGAAAAAAACAAAGGGAAATGATCACCACTTTCAAAGTAAAATGAAAATCCAAGACCGGGAAACATCAATAAAGACAAAAGCATCAACAACGCTCCCATTACTTTACCAATGGCTTTGTAGTGAATCATATCAATGGAAAAGTTTCTCTAAAGTTGCTTTGGCGGCAGGTAAGGCTAGCACAATGGTCTTGTCCTCTACTTGAAGAATAAAATCTCCATCAGGAATAAAAACTTCTTCACCTCGGATTACACCTGCTACAATAGCTGTATCAGGAAAATGAAGTTCCTTGAGTGGTTTCTTGGTTAACCTATTTCCTTTGGTAATTACATATTGTATAATTTCGGCATCCACACCGTATATTCCTGACACAGACTCTACTTTACCCTTTTTCAAATACCTTGTAATTTGATTGGCGGCAACGAGTTTTTTGTTGATCAGTGAATCAACGCCGATACTGTGCGAAATGTGCACATACTCTCTTGTATCTACGTGTGCGATTGTCTTATAAACTCCGTGGTTTTTGGCACTCAGGGAGGTAATGATATTGGTTTCAGAAGACTCTGTCAAGGATATAAATGCCTCCATTTCCTCCAATCCTTCTTCTATCAATAATTCAATATTCCTATAATCTCCATTGATAATCAGGGTGTTATTAAGTCTTTCAGAAAGCCACTTACATCTTTCCTTGTCCCTATGTACCAAAGTAACTCGGAATTCATCTTCTAGCTTCAGTGCGGTGGTATAAGCCATATCATCTCCACCAATGATCATGATGTTTTTGATGCTGATTTTTTTCTCCCCAAGAAGTTCGATGATGGATTCTACTGCTTTTTTATTGGAAATGAAAAATACGTGGTCGTTATTCCTGATGATGGTATTTCCCCGTGGAATGATCGTCATCTGATCTCTTACTATAGCCACTATCCTGATATCCCCAAAAAGAGGAATATCCTTCATATCTGATATCCTTTTGTTGAATAGTGGACTATATTGGTCCAAAGAAATCCCGACAATGTTGAGTTTTCCACCTTCAAATTCAAATACTTCTGTAAAAGTTGAGTTTTTGATCATCCGGTATATTTCACCGCTGCAAAGCATGGTGGGAGAAATAATGTTGTCGATCCCTATGTTTTTAAAGTATATTTCATGCTCAGGTTCAAGATAATCATGGTTTCGGACCCTGGCGATCACTCTCTTTGCACCCAATTGTTTTGCCAAAGTAGCCGCCACGATATTGGTTTTTTCCGAGGTGGTTACTGCCATAAACATATGGGTATCTTTCAGGTTGGCATTGTTCAGGACTTCGAGTGAAGTCGCATCTCCCATAATAGTCAAGACATCAAGGTGCGAAGCAGCATTGTCCAAAGCATCTTTGTCAACATCTATTAAAGTAATATCCTTGTTTTCGTAGCTAAGCTGCTGAGCTAGATGGTAACCCATATCTCCAGCACCTGCAATGACAATGTTCATTCCCATTTGATAAAATCAATAATAGTAAGGGGTGTAAAAGCTTAACCTGTACAAATCCGGCAAAAGGTAGGATGTTTTGAAACTATGCGCAATAAGAAACAGTTTTTTTTATTTACAAAAAGATTGCAGATACCTTTCTGTTTGTGCGTTTCCCAGTCTTTTTGCTTCTTTCCAGTCTGCACATGCCATATCATTGTTCTTAACCTTATAATGACAAAAACCCCTGTTGGTCAACACATCAGCATTGGAAGGGCTGAGTTTCAGTGCATAGTCATAATCAGGAATCGCTTTGGAATATTGGTTGGATTTGAGAAAGCAGTTGCCACGATTGAAGTGGTAGGCCCAGACCAATTCAAATTCCTCACCATTAATTTTACTGAACTTGATGGCATCTGAATAAGCTTGTATGGCTTCATCCAATCGGTTTTCTTTTTGAAGGATATTCCCAAGGTAATAAGCCATCTCATCATCTTCTTCAAAAATCAAAAGTCCCTCTCTCAAGGTTTGGATTACTTTTTCTTTCTTAGATTCAACCTGCCCCCCTGCTCTATAAAAATTCAAATAAGCAGCATGAAAAGACGGATCTTCCTTGATCACCGTTTCCAAAATCCGTGCAGCACTTTCATAATTTCCCTTAGAAATCATGTCCACAGCTGTGTTGTTGATTTCAATTGAATTCTCCCTTACTTCAGGATCTAAATCAAATATCCTCTGAGCAAATGAAATCTGGGTAAAAAATAGAAAAACGATAAAGGAATGGATTTTCATAAAGTACCGGTTTGCCCAAAAATAGAAAAGTAAGGTTAGTTAACAAATCATTCCAACAGTTTTCTTCCCTCCTCTTCAGTCATTACTTCGACATCTTTCAGTTTTCTCTGGATTACCCGAGTCCTCGTTCCCACCAATTCATCCAAATCGGTATGCGCTTCAAAAATCTTCTTTTGGGCTTTACTAATGAGATCTCCGAATTTTGAAAATTCTGATTTCACTGCACCCAAAACCTTCCATACCTCACTGCTTCTTTCCTGTATCGCCAAAGTCCGGAATCCCATCTGAAGGCTGTTTAGCATCGCAGCCAAAGTCGTCGGTCCTGTAATGATGATTTTGAAATCTTTTTGAAGGGATTGGGCCAGGTTGGGTTCACGAAGAACCTCTGCATACAGACTTTCCATGGGAAGAAAAAGCATGGCAAAATCCGTGGTAAAGGGTGGGTGAAGATACTTTTGGCTAATATCCTGAGCGGCTTTCCTGATGGCTTTGAAAAGCTCTGCCCTCGCCAGATCTATCTGTAATTTGTCACCGATATCATACGCATCCTGAAGTCGATAGAAAGTTTCTTGTGGAAACTTGGCGTCGATCGGAAGATAAACGGGCCCATCTTCTTTGCTGCCCGGCATTTTTATTGCAAATTCCACCCGCTCGGAGTTGCCCTTTTTGACTGAAACATTACTGGCATACTGCTCGGGAGAAAGGATATTTTCCAAAATCCCATGCAATTGGTATTCTCCCAACACTCCCCTGCTCTTCACATTGCTCAATACCCTCTTCAGGTCCCCAACTCCTGTCGCAAGGTTCTGCATTTCTCCTAGTCCTTTCTGTACTGCCAAAAGCTGATTGGTCACCAATTCAAAGGATTGTCCCAACCTAGTTTCCAAAGTTTTCTGCAGTTTTTCATCCACAGTTTCACGCATCTTATCCAACCGCTCTTCTGTGGATGCCAGCATCCTTTCTTGCCTGAAAATCAGGTCTTGGAATTTTTCTTTTTGAAGCTCATTGAATTCTTTGACATTTTCTCTGAAAATCGTCCCAAAATCCTTCAAAACCTCAGATTGTTCTTTAGAATTGGCCCGTAGTGAATCAAACACCAATCCAAACTGCTTCAGCAAACCATTTTGGATTTCTGTCCTGTTGGCAGCCATTTGCTGCGCAAACTCTTGCTTGAATTGGTTCAAAGACGTGTGATTGGAGTCCTTTTCTGATTGTATGGTTTGAAACTTGATGATTAAAAAAATGATCAGGACAAACTGAAGTATTGAAAGGGAAATCAAAACGGCATCAATGGACATAGCTTAAGAATTTGGGGGTGGAAAAGTAATCTCTTTCCACCTGAATCCCCAAAAAAGCAAGATATTCCGAGACAGTTTCCGTCGGTATTTCTTCCATAGGTACATGACCCGCATTTTCAAAAACCTTGAGCTTAGATCCGGGAATGGATTCTGCCAAACTTTCTCCATTGCTGATCGGAATCCATGCATCGTGCTTTCCCCACATGATCAGCACGGGCATGGTCAATTTTTCAAAATCCACTTCATAAGGTTTTCTCGTAGTCAGCCTATCCAAAGTAGCCTGTCTGTTTCCCTCTCTTCTCAATAATTCGTAATACCTAGTCAGCATTTCATCAGTGATTTTTGAATTGTCGTAAAAAACCTGCTTCAGGTTAAGGCCAAACACAAATTTGGGAGTGCATTTGAGCAAAAGCTTGTTGAAAACTGGGTTTTGGGCCACTTTAAAAATCCAAGCTCCAGAATTGTAGGATTTACTTTGAGTGGTATCGGTTTTTGTCTTTTGCCTTGCACCAGAAGAGTCAATCAGGTTTAAAGTCAAAATCCTCTCAGGTTGGTCAGAAGCCATTTTAAGCGCCACCCCACCGCCCATGCTGTTTCCTGCCACATGAAACTCATCCAAACCTAAATGATCAGCAATACCAAAAACCAGTTTGGAATAATCCTCAATCCCGTATCTTTTTTGGATATCAGGACCGGAAAGACCATGTCCCGGCAGGTCCATGGAAATGGTCATAAAATATGGACTCAACTCATTTTCCCAATCCTCCCAAGTATGTAAGGAAGAAAAACTCCCATGGATCAAAAATATCGGCTCACCCTCTCCTCTGACTTTCACATGGACATTTATCCCATCCACCTTAAGGAAAAATGAATTTTCATCGCTGTATTTCCCTATCAGTTCTTCGGAAGAAATATCTCCTCTATAGCAGGCCAATAAACCCAAAATCACAATCAAAACAAGGCTTAAAAGAACCTTCAGAAGCTTGAGAATAAATTTTTTCATGAATTTGTGACTGAATAATCAGGAGCAAAATATCAATAATCAAGCTATTTATAACTCCCTTTAGCCAAATAAAAGAGCCTGCCTGAAAAAATCACCTTTATCCCTTATATTCAAAATCCAAAACCATCACCATGAAGAGACATTTATACTTATTCCTTTTTCTTGCGGCCTTTTCTTTTTCTTGCCAGCCAAAAACAGAAAAAGAAAAAATACCCGCATCCATACAACTGACAGAAGCTGAAGCAAACAGGCTAGTAAAACTTCCTCTCCACTGCCTGCAGGTCGAGTACCCTAATAAACTCAACCAGACATTGGGCAATGAGTCTGAACTGAAAGGGCCGAAAGCACTTCATCCCACCTTCTATGGCTGTTTTGACTGGCATTCAAGTGCGCATGGACACTGGATGTTGGTGAGTCTGATGAGGCAGTTTCCTGACCTGGAAGATGCCGAAGAAATCAGAAGGAAACTGTTGGAAAATATCAGCGAAGAAAATATTGCCGTTGAAGTGGCCTATTTCGAAGGTTTATTTGACAAAGGTTTTGAAAGGACTTATGGATGGGCTTGGATTTTGAAATTGGCGGAGGAAATCCACCTTTGGGATGATCCTTTGGCAAGGGAATTGGAAAGAAACCTTCAACCAATGACTGATTTGATGGTGGAAAAGTATCTCGAGTTTTTGCCCAAACTCATCTATCCCATCCGAGTCGGCGAGCATACCAATATAGCTTTTGGATTGTCCTTGGCGTATGATTATGCCAAAACAATGGATCACGCAGGACTACAGGAACTGATCAAATCAAGGGCATTGGACTGGTTTTCAAAAGATGAAAATTGCCCGCTGATGTATGAACCAAGCGGTTTTGACTTTTTGTCTCCCTGTTTCCAGGAACTGGATATCATGAGAAAAGTGATGAGCAAGGAAGAATTTCAGCTCTGGGTCAAACAGTTTTTGCCCCAATTGGCAAGTGTTGATTTTGCTTTGGAACCGGGAAAAGTAAGTGACCGAACTGATGGCAAGTTGGTGCATCTCGATGGGCTTAACTTCAGCAGGGCTTGGGTTTTGTATGGATTGATCAAAGAATATCCAAATGAATACGCACACCTGATGAAGGTGGCCAATGACCATATCAATTATTCCCTGCCATCAATAGTGGATGACAATTATGAAGGAACGCATTGGTTGGGCAGTTTCGCTGTATATGCTTTGCAGCAAGCACCATGAGTTGGAGAAAATATATCGGTCCGGGGCCAATTGTCGCAGCCGCATTTATAGGACCGGGGACGGTTACGGTTTGCACACTTGCAGGTGTCAATTTTGGTTTTGACCTACTTTGGGCTATGGCCCTCTCTGTCATCGCCACAATCGTTCTTCAGGAAATGGCTGCAAGGATCGGCTTAGTCACACAACAGGGTTTGGCTTCAGTTATTTCTAAAACCCTTCAAAAAGGAATCCTTCGGTACTTTTCCATCTTTTTAATAATGACTGCGGTCGTTTTGGGAAACGCTGCTTATGAAGCAGGAAATATCAGCGGCGGAGCTTTGGGTGCGGAACTGTTTTTGGATTCAAGGATTTTCAGCATAGGCCAATTGAAAATCAATATAATGAACCTTGTGCTAGGGTCACTGGCGCTCACATTATTGCTGACTGGCAGTTATAAGTCCATCAGCAATTACCTCACAGGTCTGGTGATTTTGATGAGCATTGCCTTTTTGGGAACTGCAATCTTTTCTAAGCCGGATATTTTGGCTTTGCTGTCAGGATTTAATCCCAAGGTGAATCCTGAGAATATCTTTACCATTGTCGCATTGATCGGGACGACGGTGGTTCCATACAACCTGTTTTTACATTCTTCACTTGTATCCCAAAGATGGAAATCCATCCAAGACCTCAAATACATCCGGGTAGATACCTTGATTGCTGTTATTTTGGGAGGATTGGTATCTATGGCCATCATCATTACTGCCAAAGCCGGAGCCGCTACCCAAGTAAACTCAGCAGTTGATTTGGCCATAGGTTTGGAGCCTTTGATGGGAAAAATGGCCAAGTACTTTATGGCATTTGGATTGTTTGCTGCAGGAATCACCTCTGCGATCACAGCGCCTTTGGCCGGTTCTTTGGTGGTGGCAGGAAGTTTTGGCTTATCCACTGACCTCAAAGGGTTTCCAATGCGAATCAGCATAATCGGTATTTTGGGTTTGGGACTGGTTTTCTCCTCTTTTGGGATCAAACCTATTCAGTTGATCCTTTTTGCACAACTGACAAATGGCGTTTTACTCCCTTTGTTGAGTGGCTACATTCTTTGGTTGGTCAATAAAAAATCAGTAATGGGAGTCCATACCAACCGACTTTGGATGAACGTGGTCGCTTTCGCAATCTGGTTGATCACTTTATTGCTTGGAGGAATGAGTGTTTGGAAGGTCCTAGGAGGTTGAAAAATTGGAAAGTTAAGGAATTGGAAGATTGGAAGATTGAAAAATTGGGAAATTCAAACTGTATAATGACACTGCCAACTTAACTGAGACTGCCAACTGAAAACTGCGACAAACCACTTCTAACTGAAAACTGGGACTGCAAACTACTCTTCCACCCCAAATTCAAACCGCTTCATCACATTTTTTTGTGTCAGTTTAGAATCGGGCTTATCCTTGTCAAAGAATCGACGAGCCTATACCATGAAATCCAAGACGCCTTATTTCTTTTTACTGATAATTGCCATCCTGTATAATATCTGGCTTTTTGGAAAAGAAAAAAAGGAAAAAGAAAATCAAAAAGATATGCCGAAAACTGAGATTTCTAAACTCCAGTAAAAACAAAGCCAACCTTAAATCATTAAATTCAAATCCCAATGAAAGAAAAACCACTTCCTTTTAGGCAAATAGAATGGTGGGTGATGACAGTATTGTTTGTCACCATTATTTTAGCCAATATTTTCCAGACCAACTTCTACTATTTTGAACCTGATGGGTCGGAATTAGCTAGGTATTTTGCTAAAATCCTAATACCAGTGATACTTTTCCTTTCCTTTTTCCTGCATCATCAGATCTTGATCCCAAGCAAGGAAACCAGAAAACGAAAATCCACCTACTACATTTATTCCTTCCTCATCCTTTTGATGTCTTTTATTTTTGTGGGCGGATTTTCAATGATGGGTGAACTTGCCCAAAACTTTGCAGCCCCCTATTATTTCAGTTCGGTGGGTCTATATATTGGATACATTTTGCTGTGTGACGTGATTGAACAGATTTTCCCTGCTGCAGAAACGAAGGATTTCCAGCCCTACAACATTGTAAGAATGGTGACGATTTTTGCTTTTGCGATGTTGTTTTTGTTTGGATTGCAGGATATCATAGAAAACTGGATCCCACTAACCTACACCATCGCGATCCCCGTCATGCTTGGAATTGTACTTTACAATTACTTCTTCATTTACCGAAACAGAAAGAAAGAACGGAACAAGCTTGCAAATTCCCTGCTTGTCTTGTTGATTTTGGCATTGGGGCTTTTCTTTTTCATACTGGCGGTTGAGTACCATAATGTAGGCATCTTGGTCTTAGGATTGGCAGTGGTGATATTTGTTGCCGGCTTACTGATACCTTTTTCTAACCTGCTTTTCAAAAAATACGACCACCTTTTAGGACAGATACATACACTGAGTTACCGGGTGGACGAAGGTTCAGCCAAGCTCTCCCTACTCAGGATGCAAATCAATCCCCATTTCCTTTTCAATATCCTTAATACCCTTTACGGCACAGCCTTGCAGGAAAATGCCGAAAGGACATCCGAAGGGATCCAAAAGCTTGGAGACATGATGCGCTTTATGCTTCATGAAAACAATTTGGACAAAATTCCTCTATCAAAAGAAAAGGAATACCTGATCAATTATGTGGATTTGCAGGTTCTCCGCATCAAGTCTCATGACAATGTTGAGATTGACTTCAGGCACAATCATGAAAACTGTACAGGGGAAATCGCACCGATGTTGCTTATACCCTTTGTGGAAAATGCCTTTAAACATGGAATCAGTTTCCAGAAAAAATCCTGGGTGAAGATCAGCCTACGTTGTTCTGATAATACTATCTATCTGGATGTCAATAACAGTATCCACCGAAGCAATGAAGATGACCCTGAATCCAAGTCAAACGGAATTGGCTTAGACAATGTCAAACAACGTCTCCAACTCCTTTATCCGGGAAAGCATGAACTTGTCATCAGAGAAAACGAAGTCGAATATTTTGTACATTTAACCATACAACGCTCCTGATATGCTCCATGCAATAGCCATAGATGATGAACCGATGGCCCTCGAGGTAATCAAAGCCCATGCGGCCAAAGTGCCATTTTTGGATTTGCGCAAGGTATTCACAGATGCTATCCTTGCCTTGGAATATATTAGAAGCGAAGAGGTGGACTTGATTTTCCTTGATATCAAAATGCCGGATATTTCCGGGATGGAACTTGCCACTTTGATACCTAAGGAAACGATGGTTATTTTCACCACCGCTTATTCGGAACATGCCGTGATGAGTTTTGAATTGGATGCGAAGGATTACCTGCTCAAACCATTCAATCTCGGGAGATTTTTAAAAGCTTGCCAAAAAGCACAGGAATGGCATGAACTGAAAAAGGGAACTGCTGCCGGGACCATTTTTGTCAAAACAGGATATGAGCAAATTAAGGTCAATTTCGACGAGTTGCTTTTTTGTGAAGCCAATGGAAACTACGTGAATTTTCAGCTTCCAAAAGAAAAAATCCTCAGTAGAATGACCCTTTCAGAAGTCGAGAAAATCCTACCCTCCAATTTTGTCAAATCCCACCGTTCCTTTTTGGTCAATATCCAACACGTTCAAAAAATTGAGAGGCACCAATTGACTGTGGGCGACAAACTCGTCCCGATCAGCGTCAGCTATCAGGAAGGATTGATGGATAGGTTGAAGTAGCGGGGAAGTTGGGAAGTGGGAAGTAAGGATGTTTGGAAGTGCTAATTTGAATCAAAAAAGACGGAAGAAAAAAGAAAGGAATTTTCCTTTTTCTGCCTTCCGTCTTTTTTTGAAACAATGGTTTATAATGAATGATAAGGATACTTTAGATTTTCATCGGTCATCCGCCAACCGTCATTTTTTACAACTTCCTCACCCAAATATTCCTGTAGCTTACCAAATCACCATGATCCTGGAGTTCTAGCGGCATTTCCGTTGCATGGGCTTTGTAATTAGGAATTCCGATATATTCTGTAGGCCCTTTGATTTCTACATTGTTTTGTACTAAAATCCCATTGTGAAGCACTGTGACTCTGGCAGGTGTAACCAACATGCCATCAGCATTGAACTTCGGGGCAGTAAAAATCACATCATAACTGTTCCATTCTCCCGGAGCTTTCATCGCATTGACCAAAGGAGGATGCTGCTTATAGATACTTCCTGCCTGACCGTTGGAGTAAGTTCGGCTTTCGTAAGAATCCAAAACCTGCAATTCATACAAAGACATCAGGAAAATCCCTGAGTTTCCTCTACCCTGACCTTCGCCTTTGATGACTGTGGGTGCAGACCATTCGATGTGAAGCTGCATGTCACCAAAACCCTGCTTGGTTTTGATAGCTCCTGTCCTTGGTACAACTGTGAATGCCCCGTTTTCAACTTTCCATTGTGGAGCGCTGCCATCTTTGGAACTGACGAAATTGTCAAGATTTTTTCCATCAAAAATGATGATGGCATCAGAGGGAGCTTGGCCCATTTGCGTCGCTGGGGTTACTTTTCTAGGAACAGGTTCCCAAAATTCTGTGCCTTCCGGTGGAAGCTTGATGTCTTTTTGTTGTGCAAACAGCGGCATCGCGGCCAACAAGGCAATCATTGTCAAAGAGGCTTGAAAAAGCTTTTTCATAGGTTTTTTGGTTTATTTATTGTTTTTGAACTTTTAAGGATCACAGTATGATCTGACAAGACTTCTACTTTCAACTTCCAAATTAAATCAATTCGCAAGCTTTCAAAAGCCGTTGATGGATTTTTGGTTTTGCATGTCATACCTTACAGGTAATTTCCTCCAAATTTAATCTTATGCAAAAGAAACTACTACTGATAACTTTGCTCTTGCTCCAAATATATTCTGCAAAAGCCCAAAAGGAATATTATTTTCCCGGAGAAACCTTCTCCGATGACATCCCAAGTCCCTACTCCTATCTCGGATACCACGTCGGAGAATGGCATACGAGATACGACAGACTGGTAGGATATTTTCAGATGTTGGCTGACAAATCTGATATGGCCGAATTGGTTACTATCGGTTATACCAATCAGCTCAGACCATTGGTAGTTCTTGTCATCAGCAACAAGGAAAACATTTCCAACCTGGAAACCATACGGACAAACCATCTCAAATTGGTAAATCCTGCCCTGCCTATGCCTGATGTGAGCAATATGCCTGCCATCATCAACCTCGCATACAGCGTCCATGGTAACGAACCTTCTGGTGGAGAAGCTTCCATTTTGTCAGCTTATTGGCTATTGGCTTCTCAAAGTGACCTTGCCAAAGAAATCAGAGAAAATGCCGTAGTCATGATTGACCCGGCTATCAACCCGGACGGTAGAGACAGACATTCCAATTGGGCAAACATGCACAAAGGTTCTCCTCCGGTTGCAGATCCTTTGGACAGAGAACACAATGAAATTTGGCCTTCCGGACGCGTCAACCACTATTGGTTTGACCTCAACAGAGATTGGTTGCCTTTGGCGCAGGTGGAATTACAAAACAAAATCGCTTGGTACCATACTTGGTATCCAAACGTAGTAGGTGATTTCCATGAAATGGGAACCAATGCCACCTATTTCTTTGAGCCTACCAAACCTTTTGGAAGTGAAAATCCGGTTATCCCAAGAAAAAACTATGAGGAAATCAATAATAAGTTTGCGGCTTATTTTGCAAAAGCATTGGATGATATCGGAAGTTTGTATTGGACCAAGGAAGTTTTTGACAACTCCTATCCGGGATATGGATCTACCTATCCGGATATTCAGGGTGGATTGGGATTGGTTTTTGAACAGGCGAGTTCCAGGGGACATATCCAAAGCTCTCAGCGGGGAGATATCACTTTTAAATTTACGATAAGAAACCAACTCAAATCCTCGATCGCCACAATGGAAGCCGGAGTCAAGGAAAGGGAATACATGCACAAATACCTGCGCGAATATTTCCAAACTGCACTGACTGAAGCTGGAAAAGATAGAGCAAAGGGGTATATTTTTGGGGATGAATCAGATGAATCCAAAAACAGACTTTTCTTAAAGTTATTATTGGATCATAAGATTAAAGTACTTGAAAATGATAAAGATATAAACTCAGAAGGAAAGTCATTTAAGAAAGGGAAATCTTGGATCGTTCCTACTTCCCAACCGCAATACAGAATGGTCAGGACCATGTTTGAAAAGGTTACCACCTTTTCCGATTCAGTTTTTTACGATGCTTCTTCTTGGACCATGGCATTGGCCTATGGCATGCCTTACGCCAGCCAAACAGTCGCTACCGGAAAAGAAGTGAGTGAGTTGCCAAGTCAAACTTTGACTTTCCCATCTGAAGGTAAATATGTCGCCTATTTGGTGGATTGGTCGGATTATTTTGCCCCAAAATTCCTTCACCATATCCAAGCCGCAGGTGTTCATGTAGAAGTCACTTCACAGGCATTTACATCGAATACAGATCAGGGAGCAAAAGAATTTCCTTCAGGATCATTGGTCATTCCAACCGGGTTCCAAAAGCTTGCTCCTGATGCACTGAGAAATGCCTTAAAGGACGCAGCTGAGGCAGCAGGTCAAAATGTATTTGCCAGCACAACGGGATTTAGTCTAAAAGGGATTGACTTGGGCAGTGGAAGTATTTCTGCCATTACAAAACCAAAAGTCCTGATGCTTGTCGGGCAGGGAACTTCCCAATATGAAGCCGGTGAAATATGGCACCTGATGGACACCAAAGTAGGAATGCCTATCAGCAAAGTGGATTTGGGATTGTTTGGAAGGGTAAATCTGTTTGACTATACCACTTTGATTATGCCTTCAGGGAATTATTCAAGCCTTTCAGCACCTCAGATAGCCCATTTGAAGGATTGGCTTTCAAGAGGAGGTACAATCATTTCTATGCGAACTGCCAGCCAATGGCTCCAAAGTAAAGAAATCATTCAGGAGGAATTTGTTACTTCCGAACCTGCAAAAGGTCCTGAATCCGTTCCATTTGCAGATTCTAGGAATCTTTCTGGAGCCCAAGAAATCGGCGGAAGCATCTACATGGGAAAATTGGATACCACACACCCTTTGGGTTTTGGGTACCACAATAGTGAAATTCCTGTCTACAGAAATTCTACCCTTTTCTTCAAGCCTTCTAAAAACAAATCCCAAACACCGGTAAGGTATACTGCCAATCCATTACTTGGTGGGTATGTTTCTCCTGCAAACCTTGAAAAAATCAAGCAGAGCGCAAGTCTCTTAGTTTCGCCTGTCGGTCAGGGAAGGGTTATCCACTTTATCGACAACCCAAATTTCAGAGGAACTTGGTTTGGAACAAACAAGCTCTTCTTCAATGCGGTCTTTTTCGGGGATAAGATTTAATTGTTTTTGAACCACAAAAGAAACAAAGAAACACAAAAGGCTATTTTATTGGTAATCAGT
>NZ_CDSBKL010000013.1:0-25646 GCF_977115555.1 Aquiflexum sp. | reverse complement strand
TGTCACAGTCAGAAGCCGGGAAAAAGAATATAAACACAAACTTTTGGTAAGATAATTTTCCCGTATTTTAAGTAACTGCAAGTATTCAGAAAACAAATAATTTAAAATTATATTTCATTATATTTATAAATACATTTTTTAATTTTGTTTTTATGGAATGATTATAAAGTTTTGTTTATAAAATCAGAATAATATTTTTTCGTCGCTATTGACAATAATCAATATTTTCTTGTCATTTGCCTGCATAAACCCAAATGAAATGCAAGAGAGATATTTCCAACCCGAGAGTTTGATGATGACTCATGGGTACAAGCCTGAATTGTCAGAGGGGGCAGTAAAATGCCCTATATTCCAAACAAGTACTTTTGTTTTTAAAACAGCCGAGGAAGGCAAAGCATTTTTCCAGGTTGCCTATGGCAAAAGAGAAAAAGAGCCAAATGAAGAATTGGGATTGATCTATAGCAGACTCAATAACCCCGATTTGCAGATTCTGGAAGAGCGCTTATGTCTTTGGGACCAAGCGGAAGAATGTGCAGTATTCGAGAGTGGCATGTCGGCCATTTCCACCGTAATGTTGGAATTTTTGAGACCCGGAGATGTATTGCTTTATAGTAAACCTGTCTATGGTGGCACCGACCATTTTATCAACAAAGTCCTTCCTCAATATGGCATCAATGGTATTGGATTTACCGCCGACCAATCATCTGACGAAATTATCCAAAAGGTCAGAAAAATGGGATTGGGCGAAAAAGTAAAAATGGTTTATGTAGAGACTCCTGCTAATCCTACAAATGCACTTTTTGACCTTTCTGTATGCAGAGATGTTGCAGACCACCTGAGCACCGCTGAGAAAGAAGTCGTAGTCTGTGTAGACAATACTTATATGGGTCCACTTTGGCAGCATCCCTTGAAGCATGGAGTTGATTTGATAGTGTATTCCGCGACCAAATACATTGGTGGGCACTCGGACCTGATCGCCGGGGCGGTCTTGGGTAATTCCAGGCATATGAAACGGGTGAGGACGCTGAGGACATTTCTTGGAAATATGGCCGGACCTTGGACAGGTTGGCTGTTGATGAGGAGCTTGGAGACACTCAAAGTCAGGATGACCAAGCAGGCAAGCAATGCAGTGGAAGTGGCAGATTATCTAAAATCACATCCTAAAGTCGAAAAGGTTTACTATTTGGGACATCTTGAGCCGGGAGATCCTCAGTATGACATCTTCAAGAAGCAACAAAACTGTGCCGGAGCAATGCTTTCATTTGACATCAAAGGAGGGGAAAAGGAAGCATTTATGTTTTTGAATAATCTTAAATTGATGAAATTGGCAGTTTCATTGGGGAGCACTGAATCACTCGCTGAGCATCCGGCTACCATGACCCACAGTGATGTATCAGAAGAGGATCGAAAATTACTCGGGATCAGTGAAAAATTGATCAGGTTATCCATCGGCGTTGAGCACCATTCGGATATCATTTGGGACATTCAGCAGGCTTTGGAAAAGGTATAAATAAAGAAGAGCTCCCCAAATCGGGGAGCTCTTCTTTTGATTTTGAATGATGAAATTATTTTTTCCCCAAAACATCGCACCTGTCATAGGCAGGATCAATATCGATGAAGACATCTTCTTTGGCAGTAATAAACCACCTGCTAAGCAAGCTCTCCTCTTTCCTTCTTTTTGTCGCAGCTTTCATTTTTTCATAATCATCTTCTAAATTGGCCCGGTGTGCAGGAAATCTTTCTTTGTAAAAAAGAATTCTGACCCGAGGTCCTTCCCTTTCGGTTTCATAGCGGATGGGAGGGGTAATCGAACCCACTTCCATACTGTCCAAGGTGAAATATAAAACGGGGTCGTCAAGCGTCCTTAAGGTAAGTCTGCTTGAATTGTTGTTTGGATCTACAAAGAATCCACCGTTGTCAGAAGTAGCCCTGTCGTCAGAACTTTCTTTGGCAGCTTTGGCAAAGTCAATTTTTCCGGATTGAATTACTGTCCTAAGGCTGTCCAAAAACCTTTCAGCATCGAGGATATCCTGCTCCGAAGGCTCAGGACGGATGAGAATATGGCGGGTATTGAAAGTATTTCCCCTTCTTTCCAGGAGCTGAATCATGTGGAAACCAAAAGCTGTTTCGACAGGATCACTTATCTCAAGTACTTCCAAACCTAGCGCTGTCGCTTCATACTCAGGGGCTAGTTCTCCTCTCCTAAAAAATCCCAATTCACCACCCAAAGGTGCTGATCCCGGATCTTGGGAATATTGCTTCGCAAGGGTTTGGAAATCAGCTTTTCCTTCCATGATCTGATTTTTGAGTCCTCTCAGCTGCTCCGTAATTTCGTTTTTTACTTTTTGATTGACCTCAGGTTTTTTTACGATCTGACCGACCATTACCTCCGCAGAAAAGAACGGCAGGGAATCTTTTGGAATATCATTGTAAAATTTCCTGACGTCTGCTGGAGAAATCGTTAGGCCCTCAGTGATTTTGGCCTGCATTTTTTGGACAAGCAGCTGTTCTTTCAACATGTCATGGATCTCAGTTTTCAATTGATCTGCTGATTTCCCATAGACCTCCGCTAGCATATTTTCATCTCCTCCAAACTGCTGCATGACCATCGAAAACCTTTGATCGGCCTGAAACATCACTTCTGCATCTGTCACCATCACGGAGTCAATCTCTGCTTTTGCAACCATCATTTTGCTGATAAGCAAGGACTCAAACACCTCACACCTCGTAGGGGGCTGGATATCCTGTTGGGATTGGGCTATGGCTTCAAGGTAAGATTTTTGGATATCGGATTCCAGGAGAATGTAATTGTTTACTTTGGCTACAATTTTATCGATCACCTGTCCCGCAGGCGCAGAAGGTTCTTTTTTTACTTCCGTTTGTGCATTTGCCTGAATGACGATCAGATTCAGTGCACATAGGGTCAGTAAATAATTTAATCTACTCATATATTTTAAATTCATTTTTTTCAAGTGCTCTGTTGTATACTTCTTTCTGTAATTGATCGACGAGTTCAATCCTTCTTTTGTTGATAAGGATCTTGTTAATCTCATCTCTTACAAATTCTATTGGTGGAACCTGATCCTGCAATTTGTATTCCAATATCTTGAAATAATACTTATAACGGTCGTCCCCAGTCATTACATGCTTGTTGTTACGAACGAGTTCCACCTTGTTGGGATGATTGGCCAAAGGCGTATTTATGATAATATCATCCAGTTTGATCCAGGTAGAATCTTCAAGAAAATAATTGGCTCCGGAATTTAGGGCCAATTGTTTAAATGCCTCAGAATCTTTTTGGTTCTGGGACCGCAGCAATTTTTCCAACTGACTGTTTTGCGATGATCCCTTTTCGATTTTTACAAAATTAACCCTGACAATAATTTCCTTAAGACTGAAGTTGATTTTGTTGATCTGATAATAATCCTCGATCTCTTTCTGGCTGACTTCACTGTTGAGGTTTTCCTCCACGTATTTTTTTTCAAATTCATAGACCATCAAGGCGTACTTGTAGTCTAGGAGTTTCCTGTTGATTTCAGCTTCGTCAAAATCCATTGATTTGCCGGCTTCTTGTATCAGGAGTTGTTTTCTGATCCATGACTGTACATATCTGTTTGCAAGATTTGCACTGTCTTCCTCAGATTTGTTTTCTGAACCGATAAATGAAAGCTCTGATCGGAGTAGGTTTTGATTGGCTACTGACGCAATGACAGGATCATCATCTCCTTCTTTCTCTGATTTGAACCTAAAGAAGTCGCATGCCCCTATTGACGCCAAAAGGATCAGAAATAACAGGTTATTTCTCCACCGCAAGGTCAAATATTTTTCGTTTTTCCTCTTCATTGATCTGGACAGCGTATTTTTCCTTCAGGGAAGAGATAAGTTTCTTGTCTAGAAAATCCTGATAATCTTGGATAACTTTCCCTCTTGTTTCCTCAAATTTCTTTGGTCCAGGCAAAACCTTTTCGCCCAAAACCACCATGTAGGTTTTGTTTTCCAAACGCAGCTCCTGAAAATTCTTGGTCATGTCCGCACTCTTCAGTACCGGATGCTGTCGCCATTCGAAGATACCTTCACTAATGGTAAAGGCAAGGGGGTCGTTGATCAGGAAAGTGTTTTCTAAACGGTCAACAAGGTTTGGTTGGTACTTTTTATCAGCCAAAAATTTTCTGACTGAAGGAATACTTCCCTCTTTTGCCATGGTGAGGATCAGGGCTTGTACCCTTTCATTCCATTGGTATTTTGCGACGTTTTCCTGATAAAAATCCAACTGACCAAGACTATCCTCAATGGCTTTTTGCCAAACTTGTTCATTCATCAATGAGAAAAGCAGGATTCCGTCACGGTATTCCTGAATCATCAATCTATATTCCTCATTGTTGGTCATCAAATCGTTGATTTCGGCTTCCTGAAGATTGACTTCTACATACTTGTCAAACCAAGTTTTGAAGTAATTCTGTGAATTGGTCCTAACGACCTGCCGGTCTTCGGCAATAAAATCCAACAGCCCTTTTACTGTTTTTGGTGTTTCATTGATGCTGAATAAAACTGAGTCAAGAAGATTTTTAGACTCAATGGTCTTTGTTATTTCTTGTCTTGGAGTGGAGGAAAATAAGCTGTTGATCGAGTCAACCAAAATTTCATTTTCGACAAATCCATATTTTGATTTTTGGATAGCCACCACCTGGGATTGGATCAAGGAAGACCTGCTGTCTCTCAAAATCCTGGATTTGATGGAGGATTCCATCTCCTCGTAGCTTGCAAGAGGTTTTTTGCCTTCCAGTCTGATGATATGGTATCCAAACGGCGTCTTCACAGGAGGTGAAATTTCTCCTTCTTCCTGAAGCGAAAATGCAGCCCTTTCGAATTCGGGAATCACGGATCCCAAACCAATCCAAGGCAATGAACCTCCGGTGTTTTTTGTACCCGAATCTTCGGAATAAAGTTGACAGATTTCCTCCCAGGAACTTTCAGGTTTTTGAAGCTCGGTATATATTTCGTTTACCTTTCTTAAAATTCTTTCCTCAGTGATAGGGTCATTTCCCTGTGACCTCACTAAAATATGCGAAACTTTCACCTCCCCTGGATTGGGCTGACGGTCTTCGAGCCTGATGATATGGTATCCGAAGTTTGTCAATATAGGGTCTGAAATCTGCCCGACCTGCATGGAATAGGCCGCATCCTCAAAAGAGGAAACCATCTGCAAAGCAGTGAAATACCCCAAATTGCCTTTATTGTCTTTGGCAGACGGATCATCAGAATGCTCAAATGCCAATTCGTTGAAATCAGCACCGTTCTCAGCTTCCTCTTTCAGTTTGAGTGCCATCTTCAACACAGAAATGGTATCTGCCTGACTTGCATTCGGTGGAAACTGCAACAAGATGTGGCTAGCTTTGACTACTTCCTTCATCCTGTTATAGGCCTTCATCAGTTCACCTTCCTGAAGGGAGTTTTTGATCAAAAATGGCTGGGTAAGATCGTCTTTGAAGACTTCGAATTCTCTTTCAAACTCTTCGGTTTTGTCTAAACCAAGGCTTTCTGCCTCTTTGACTTTGAGCTTGTAATTAATGAAAAGGTCTAGGTTTTCCTGGAATTCTTCTTCTGAGATCTTATTCTCAGAATTTTTAAATTCCCTGTTTTTGGATAACATGTGCAAAAATTCATCAGCAAATACCGCATTGTCTCCAATGGATAATAAAGGCGATGGGATGTCCTCCTGTGTTTCTACCTGTATAACAGTAGATTTTGGGCTGCATGAAAATCCAAGAATCAGGACTAAGAAAAGAAATCGACTTATATTAATCATAAATGAATTGCCGGAAAACAAGTGCAATGTTACAAATTAAATTGAAAAATTAGGGCCGGATGTACGATTAAGATATCCTAATTAACATTTATTTGGAATTGAGATTTTTATATAACCTACAGATATTTTTGTTTTCAGAAGATTCAAACTCAATTTTATCCATGATCCTTTTAACCAGAATGATGCCAAGTCCACCTTTCCTTTTCGATTTGATAACTTGAGATATTTCGGGCTCTTGGTATTCAAGGATATTGAATCCTTTTCCAAAATCCAATATTTCAAAAACAATAATTTTCTGAGAGAAATTCACATTGAGGTCAATATATTCTTTCGAATTACAGTCATGTGAATGGATAATCAGGTTGGCACAGACTTCTTCCACTGCCAAAATTACCTGGTGCTGCTCAATTTCGGACAAAGGGGTTTCTTTTAGAATTGCCTCTAAAAACTGCCTCAGGTCCGACAATTGGGCTGTATCACAATATAATCTTAATTGGGAACTCATATTTCAACCCTCCAGGGCTTCTTCTTTTGTGCGCTTAATAGTAATCAGTTGGTCAAGTCCAAGAATATGGAATACCTGAAAGACTTTATCTTTCAAAGCATAAATGGCCATTTTGATATTGTTTTCTTCAAATTCATCCAAGTAAGACATGAATACCCCCAACCCTGCAGAGGAGATATATTCGAGACCCGCACAATCAATCAAAATGTTTTTTGCACCTTCATTCACCACCTCACTCATGGCTGCATCCAGTTCGACGGAGTTGCTTGCATCTATCTCTCCTGTCAAAACCAAGACCCAACTCTCATTCTCAATTAGTTTTTCTATGTTAAGCATCTTCTTAATTACGGGTTTGTAAATGATTGGTTATGAGTTGAACTTGATCACCATGATAGAAAAGTCATCATCGGGTATGCCACCGTCCCCTACAAATTGATATACCTGATTGATGATCTCTTTCTGGATTTTGTCTGCACTCAGATTTTTATATTTTATCAAAGAGGTTTTGAGATTTTCATATCCGAATTCCTCTCCTTTTTTATTTGTTGCTTCTATGATTCCGTCTGTGTACAAAACCAGAATGTCTTCCTTGTCATACCTGAACTCTGACTCATGGATGTAATTTTTATAATTTGAATTCCTGACAATTCCCAAACCCAAACCATCTGCATTCAAGTAGTCGGCTTTGTCCTCGCTATGGTCATAAAATAAGGTAGGACAATGGCCTGCACGACTGTATCGGATGGATTGTTGGTTTGTATCCAACATAAAATAAGAGGTCGTTATAAAATGATTTCTTTCAAGACATTGGCTCAGTGCGGTATTTGCTTTGAACAAAAACTCACCGGGGCTTGGCTTGAGCTGAACCAGACTATGGAATATGCCTTTCATTTGGGACATATTAAATGCTGCGGAAGTACCTTTACCGGAGACATCTCCAATGATAATGGCAAACACACCTTTATCAAGGTCTTTGGTTTCATAATAATCCCCACCCACTTCATCTGCCGCCACAGAGAATCCGCAAATTTCAAATTTTTCATTGTGGTGCAATTCCTTTGGCAATAAACTCCGCTGCACCCTTTGGGCTATTTTTAACTCCTCTTTATACCTTTCTGTTTTGATGGCTTCATTCAGCAGCCTGTAATTTTCTACCGAGATAGATGCTTGCCCCACAAATGTGGTGATGATGTTGATCATTTCTTTGTTGAAACCATCCCGCACTTCTTTGACCAGGTACATTCGGCCGATTGTTTTTTTGTTGACTACCAAAGGAATCAAAAAGGCAGATTTAAAGATATTGTGAGGAATTTTCCCATAAAATTTCTTGGTATCATTGTCATCCTGAGCCCATTCAAACTCTGAAAATGGCTTAACGGTTTGAAACAATGTGATGATTTCCTGACGGACTTCTTCATCAATAAATCTTTTTTGGATCAATTGGGGTATTTGGTCTTTGTCCAAAATCTCCAGCCATCCCCCATCGGCATAGGAGGCACTCATGCTTGAATCAATCAATATATCCAAGACTTGGTTTTCATCCTGCCCTGGTTTAATGGATTGACTGAGTCGCTGAAAATTGATGGCTTCTACCAGTTTTTGCTCAAAAACAGAGGAGGTCGGAAGATTAAACAGCGTGACCAAAAAACTGAAAAGTGAATATGTAAACACAAAGGCAAAAAGGCCCATCAAAAATAAGTTGTCAGTCAGGTTGACAAAAGTGATATCACTATTGCTATAGGACAATAAATTTGAAAAAAGAAAAGTGGTACATAGCAGGATAATCACCAGAAACAGAATGGACTTCCACTTTTCTTTGAATGTCAAATAAGGAATCCATTTCAGGTTGATTGATAAAGAAGCCGAGAAAATCGTCAGAAATACCAATCCAAAGATGAAGCTATAATCAAAATCGTTGCCGTTAAAAAAAACGAAAAACATGCTCATCAGCATCAGTACTTCAAATCCCTGCCATTGTTGGACCACATTTTTGGTTTTTTGGTACAGAATAAGATGCTTCCAAAGCAAAGAACAGGAAATCAGAAAAAGGGAAATAAATGCAAAGTTGACATGGTAAAAAAAGTTGTTCAACAAGGGGTCTGAACCCAGTTTGCTTCCCCCCAGCATCATGTAAAAGATCTTGATGGACAAGGAAATAATGGTCGCTAAGAGCCCTGTAGAGACGCCTCTCCAAATAAGGTTCAGAAAATCAATGTTATCATTTTTGCTGATCGAATGGTTGTAAAAAATATAGCCAAGAATAAAAAACAGGATCTCAAGGATGTAGGAAATCTCCGGAGCAATGCTGTTTTCCATCTGATTCACAGATTGGAAAATCCTCGTGATATCTACAAAAAGCAAAGCCAACCAGGTCAGGATGGCTAGCAAAATACTTATTTTACCGATATTTAGGGTAGGAACTTTAAGCATTCAAAGAAATTGAATACAATAATACTGAAACAAACTTAATTTTCCTGAAAGCGTTAAATGCCATGAGTCTAAATAAATGTTAAAAAAACCATATGCGATTTTACAAGATTTCTTTCCTGGTACTTTTTGTTTTTATATACAGTTGCTCCTCCGCCCAAATCAACAAACTGATCAAAGATGTCACCTCAGGGCAGATTTCTTTGTCTCAGGATGAAGTCGCCGAGGGTTTAAAAGAAGCCCTTGAACAGGGAATAGTAAAAGGTACAGACTTGGCCTCAAAAACCGATGGCTACTTCAAAAATGAAATGATCAAGATATTGCTTCCTGAGGATGCGCAAAAAGTAGAGAAAACCCTCCGGAATATGGGCCTTGGCAGTGAAGTAGACCGTGCCTTGCTAGCTATCAACAGGGGTGCAGAAAGTGCTGCAATCGAAGCAAAACCGATTTTTGTTAATGCCATCAAGCAGATGAATATCCAGGATGCTCTCGGGTTATTGAAAGGAGGCCCTACAGCAGCAACGGATTTTCTGAAAAGAACAACCAATGCCCAATTGGTAGAGCTATTCAAACCAAAAATCCAAGCATCCTTGGATGAAGTCGGAGCAACCAAATACTATGGAGACCTGGCCAATTCGTACAATAAAATCCCTCTCACCAAACAGAAAGTCAATCCTGACCTGAATGCCTATGTAACCCAAAAGGCAATCGATGGCTTGTTTGTATTGATAGCAGAAGAAGAAAAAAATATCCGCGGTAATCCCTTGGGAAGGACTTCAGACCTGATGAAGAAGGTTTTTGCGCAGCAGGATTGATTTAAAGAAATACTATTTCCTCAATCACACCTTTGCCAAACTTGGATTCGATCAGTTCCATGACTTTGGTCCGGTTCATTTTCAGTTCATTCTTGACAGGTCCGGAGCTGATTTTTACAAAAAGTTTCTTTTCCTTGATGTAAAGTCCTGTAGTGCGTGAGGCGACCATCTTGCCCATCATTTCGGGCCAAGCCTGCAAAAGGACCCTTTCGTCAAATTTGTCTTTGAGCCGGTAAGCTTTCAGCAAATCATCAAAAGCCTCCTTCAAGGGTGTTGCTTCTTTCTTCCTTCCTCCGTTGTTGCCGTACTTTTCCATCATGTCCAAAGGTAATTTAATTAAGGTAAAAAAAGAGATTCGGCAATGCTGTCTGCCAACAATCTACCTTTTTTGGTAAGGAGGATTTTATCCGTTTCCTCCCGAATGAGTTTTTCTTGCCTCAGCATCTTTAGGTTATCCATCTTCAAAACTTCCAGGTCATATCCCGAAAAGTTTTTCAGATGAATCAGGTCAGTACCCCAAATTGTCCTAAGGGAAGTCAGGATGTAATCATTGGCGGCATCTTCAGGGCTGAGGATTTCTTTGGTAAAGATGGATTCTGTGGTTTTTAGCTTTTTGATGTATTGGACATTATTGGCAATATTCGATCCCCTGTTTTTTCCATCAAATGAATGCGCACTTGGACCGATTCCGAGGTAAGGAACTCCAAGCCAATAATTGGTATTGTGTATGGCAAATTGGCTCGTTTTGCCAAAATTCGAAATCTCGTATTGGACATAGCCTGCATCATCCATGGATTGCATGAGGATTTCAAACTGTTCTGCAGCAAAATCCTCAGAGGCAGCCCTATACTTTCCTTTTTTGTGCCAATTCCCCAAAGCGGTTTTTGGTTCGACGGTCAGGCAATAGCTACTGATGTGTCCAGGGTTTTGGGATAATGCGATTTCAAGGTCTCTTTTCCAGATATCATGGCTGTCTGAAGGAAATCCATAGATCAAATCAACCGACAGCTTTTCAAATCCAATTGATTTTGCGGATTCTATTGCTTTTAATGATTCTTCGGCCGTATGGGCGCGGTTGTAGAATTTTAAAATCTCCGGATCGAAAGTCTGTATTCCGATGCTTAACCTGTCGATACCCAAAGCTTTCCAGCTTTGAAGGTTTCCAGTATTGAGGTCATCGGGATTGGCCTCCAGCGTCACTTCTTCCAAATCCAAAGAATAGCTCTTGGTGATTTTTTCCAATATCTTTTCCAAATGTAGCTTTGAAAGCAATGAAGGCGTGCCACCTCCGAAATAGATGGTTTTGACCGGGCTACCTTTTGGAAGAAAGTCTTTTCTCTGTTCAAGTTCAAGACAAATGGCCTCAGCCATATCATCGATCAGGTCATTTTTTGTGCTAAAATGAAAATCACAGTAGTGACAGGCCTGCTTACAAAAAGGGATATGGATGTAGATACCGGACAAATTATTTACTTTTAGCCGACAAAGATACTCAAACCTACCCGCTCAAAGGTGAAAAGAATCCTCATTTTCCTATTTCCTTTATTTTGCTCTATTGGGGTTCCTGTTTTTTCCCAGGACGGAAAATGGTTTCGTTGGGAAATGGTCGGTGCGCTGTCTGTCCAGGAAGATCAGGTTCTCAAGGATTCTGTGGAGGTGTCAAATTTCATCAGAGGAAAATACCGAGAACTTTACGGCCTAGGTTATCTCGCACCAAAAGAAGCAGTGATCAAAACTTCCAAGGATTCCCTTTGGCTTAGGGTGGATACCGGCGAAAAGTTCGAATGGGTATCACTCAGGCAGGGCAATGTCGATCCGGTTTTGATGGTCAAAGCAGGTGTAGACATGAGGAGGTTTTCCGGAAAGCCTTTCGATTATAGACAGGTTTCAAGACTCTTTGAATCCCTTTTGAAGGAATCTGAAAACAGGGGCTATCCTTTTGCTGCCATCAGGTTAGACAGTCTGGAAAGGAAAGGCAATGGATTTTCAGGGGCTTTGGACCTTGATTCCGGACCAAGGATTACTTTTGATTCCTTAAAGATCACCGGCGATACCAAAACCAAACCTGAATTTATTTCCCGGTTTTTACAGATCAAACCTGGTCAGGATTTTTCGCAGAAAAAAATCGATGAAGGAATCCAACAAATCCGCGGACTTCCTTATCTCAAATGGGCCGGTGAACCTGAATTGAGTTTTCAAAATGAGGAAGCGACATTGTACCTTCCTATAACCGACCGCAAGATCAATTCCATTGACGGCATTATCGGGTTTTTACCAAATGAAAACGAGGGCGGAAAAATGTTGATCACGGGGCAGTTTGATATTGCATTATATAATGTAGCCGGGACAGGCCGTAATTACGAATTGCATTGGCAGCGGTTCAATCAACTTTCGCAAACATTGAAGATTTCCGGTTTTGAACCTTTGCTATTGGGATCAAATATCGATGCTAGTCTATCTTTTTCCTTATTGAAAGAAGATACCACTTTCCTCAACAGGGATTTTAGACTTAATTTTGGATACCGGTTTAATTCAGATGGATACCTCAGTTTCTTTACAAGACGTCAGGCAGGGGATTTATTGGCTGTATTTGGACTTGAAGAAAGTACCCAACTGCCGGATGCCGGAGATTTCCGGTTTAACAATTATGGTCTCAACTATCGCCATATCTGGTTAGACGATGTTTTTTTTCCCAGAAGAGGCGCTCTTGCCCAAATAGAATTTGCAATTGGAAATAAAAATATTCTGCAAAACACAGGGCTTCCCCCGGGTCTGTATGAAGGCATCGAACTCAAAACCCTCCAATATTATATGGAGGGAAAGTTTGAAAAACATTTTTACCTTTCACCAAGATGGGGGATTTTTACCAGGATCGCGGGAGGTATGGTGGAAAACGAGAACATCCTGCTGAATGATCTTTTCAGAATCGGAGGGCTTCAAAGCATCCGTGGATTCAATGAGAATTTCTTTTTTGCCAACAAATACCTCTATCTTAATTTTGAGCCAAGGTTTTATTTTGATACCTACTCTTATTTTATGATTTTTGCCGATATGGGAAGATTAGAAAATACAGTTCAGGACTTTGGGATTGACAGCACCTTCTCAGCAGGAATGGGATTCAGTCTGGAAACGGGGAATGGTATTTTTAATTTCATTTATGGTCTTGGCAAGTCCAACTCCCAAGAATTTGCACTCAATCTTTCTAAAATCCACTTTGGATATACCGGTAGGTTCTAACAGATGAAAACAGCATATTTTAGATTCTTACTTTTTTTTGTTTTTGGAGGGGTTTCTTTTGGTGGGTTTTCTCAGGTTTTGGAAAACTACAATCCAGGCATTAGGGAGATGTATCCGGAATCAATCCGCAATTCGAATGACAAAATTCAGGTAAAATTGGATCTGAATACTTTCCCCAACAGCACTTATAGATTTGGGTTTCCTGGAGGATCTACCTTGTTTTTGGGAGGCAGGTTATGGTTTCAGACAAAGGAAGATACCATATTTGTCATTCCCATATCAGATTTAAAAGGGTTTTTTACTGATTTGGATTCGACAGGAACCTCATTGACTATCATGAAAAATGGGATAATTGCTGCCAATGTCTCTATTGAAAAAGGATTTTTTGAAAATTACATAGCGCCTTTAGAAAAAGTAAGTCCGGAAAAATCAATTCCCGAAAAAAGACAAGTGGATAGTTTCAATGACTTTTTCTTTTTTGCCATTATCAGCATTCTGTTTTTGATTTCGGTATACAAGTTGATTTATCCCTTGGTCCTCAAATTGGTATTGATGCCCACCTCAGTTTTCTCTGCAGAAGATTTTTCGGAATCAAATTCTGTACAGAAGTTCTTTTCTTTGGATGTGATTTTTTATTTGTTGCTGATGAATATGATGGTTTTTTTGATGGTGATGCTTTCTGTAAAAGCTGTAGGAAATGAAAACCTGCAGTTTATTATAAGGGGAGACCTTAACCAGCATTTCCTGAGTTGGCTTTTGGGAACTGCCATACTAATTATCGTTTCGGTTCTGAAATTTGCGCTTTTGAGATTTTTAGGATTCGTGTTTGATTTGAAAAAAATTGTGATCCCCCACTTTTTTTATATGCTTAGGATCATTTCCATAACAATATTTGTATTCTCGTTCATTGTGAGCATAATTATATTGAACGGCTTCTTTGAATTGGAGATAACGATAAAATATTTGCTTTATGGCTTTTTTTGGATTTATATGATTGGAGTGTTTATGCTTTTTCTGATCATGTCAAATAAGGTGTCCTTTAAAAATTACCATTTATTTGTTTACATTTGCAGCGCGGAAATAGTCCCTCTCTTATTCCTTTCGAAGGTTATCATGGGGTGAGTTCAAGTGGAAAAGTTCAAATGGTGAAGTGAAATATGACGACTAAATCTACCAAAGACAGATTAAACCAGGTAAAAAGTATCTTAGTTTCTCAGCCGAAGCCAACAGATGAGAAATCACCATATTTTCAATTAGCTGAAAAGTATAATTTAAAAATTGATTTCAGGCCATTTATACAGGTGGAGCCGGTTTCAGTAAAGGATTTCAGGAGGCAGAAAATTGATATTCTTAAGCATACTGCCATTATTTTCACCAGCAGGAATGCGATTGATCATTTTTTTACAATCTGCAAAGAACTAAAAGTAGAGATGCCTGCAGATATGAAGTATTTTTGCATTTCTGACCAAACTGCCCATTATCTTCAAAAATATATTGTGATCCGTAAAAGGAAACTTTATGTAGGTCAAAAAACAGCCTCAGATCTCTTTGACTATTTTAAAAAGCATAAATCAGAAAAGTACCTTTTCCCTTGCTCTGATATTCGAAAGGATGAAATTCCTGAATACATGGCTAAGAACAACATTACTTATACAGAAGCTATAATCTACCATACAGTAGCTGCAGATCTTTCTGATCTCAGAGATATCAAATATGACATCTTGGCTTTTTTCTCTCCATCGGGGATCAAATCGTTGAAGCAGAATTTTCCTGACTTCCAACAAAACAATACCAGAATAGCCGCTTTTGGGCCGACAACAGCCAAGGAAGTCAGAGAACATAATTTAATTCTAGATATAGAAGCACCTATGCCAAATGCACCAAGTATGACTGGTGCATTAGAACTTTACATAAAAAAGGCAAATAATTTGTGATGTTTCCAATCTTTTATGGCAAAAATGAGTTAAAATGTGTAAAATAGGTTTTACTTCATCAGTTATTGGTACATGGTTAAACAGGATTTTACGTTATTGAAATACCTCCTGTTGATTTTGACAGGTAGTTTTTTTGCTACGAGTGTGCAAGGCCAACAAGATGCCCAGTTTACCCAATACATGTATAATGGTGGATATTTTAATCCGGCTTTTGCAGGAAAAGAAGCAGGTTATAGATTTTCTGCACTGCATCGGTCCCAGTGGCTGAACTACTCAGGTACCAATGGCCCAGCTCCCATTACCCAATTGGTAACAGCTTCGGGATCCATAGATAAACTTAAACTCGGAGTAGGCCTAAATTTGGTAAATGATAATATCGGCCCGACTACAAATCAGGAAGCAAACCTTTCGGTAGGCTATCATAAAAAACTAAGAAGGGGTGTTTTGAGTTTAGGAGTTATGGGTGGTGTATTTGCGACTACAATTCGATTTGATGAGTTGGATTTTGTAAATCCGGATCCTAACATTCCGGCTTCTGGAAGTGAAACACAAATGAATTTCAATTTTGGGGCAGGGGCCATTTACGACCGCACCAAATTTTATCTGGGAATCAGCAGTAGACATTTGAATGAGCCGAGCTTTGATTTTGGAGAAGGCTCTTTCGAAAACCAACTTAAAAACCATACTTACGTATTGGCAGGATATAGAATAAAAACTTTTGCCCAATGGAATTTTGAACCGAGTGTTTTATTGAAAACAGTCTCATTCAATAATTTTTCATATGATGTTAGCGTTATAGCCACATATAATCAAAAGGTAAGCGGAGGATTTGCTTTTAGAGGTGAAGAATCGGTATCACTTTTGATGGGCTACAGTATCCTGAAAGATAAATCTCTAAGGATTGGTTATGCATTTGATCTGGTAGTCGGGGGTATAGAAGCCAAAGCTCCGACAAGCCATGAGTTCATGTTATCCTACGTACTTCCTGATGTTACAAGGGAGTTCCAAAGGACGATCCAACGCACTCCCAGATTTAGGTTCTAAAAAATAATTATTGGAAATTCAGCAATTAAATTTGTGTATTTCTAAGAATTTACTTTAATTTTCGCTCTTGTTGCTTATCCAAAAAGTGGCATGAATTTGATAAATGGTTTAATGTAATTTATGTCTAAAAAAATGAAGACACGCGTTTTAAGCATAATTTTAGCGGTTTTGGTAGTGGTAGTGCTACCGAGTTGCGGACTTTTGGGCAAGAAAGGATCTGCCAGTGAAAAAGACAATAGAAGGGGTGAAGTTACGGGTGTTCCCAAGCGGGTAATCTGGCAACAAATCCTTCCTCAAGAAATGGTACCGGTCAAGGCCGGGACTTTTTGGATGGGGCAGGCTGATGAGGATATCGCCTTCTCACAATCTTCGTTGAACAAGCAGATTACTATCTCCGAATTTTACATGGATAAATATGAAGTATCCAACAATAAGTACAGACAGTTCATCGAGGCAGTCAGGTTAGGTGAGTACACCTATAGTACCCCGACTACTTTGAAGGAAGCTCCTACTTTTGATATCAACACTGTGCTTCCAGATACCACTGTTTGGAATACCAGTTTTACCTATCATTATGGAGATCCATTGATGGAGTTTTATTTTGACCATCCAGCATTTGACAATTATCCAGTGGTAGGCGTTAGTTGGGAGCAGGCCAATATGTACTGTCAGTGGAGAACCTATCACCTGAATGCAAATGACAAGGCGGATTTTGATTACCCTCCTTTCAGATTGCCTTCCGAAGCTGAGTGGGAATATGCAGCCAAAGGCGGAAAAGAAGTAGCCAAGTATCCTTGGGGAGGCCCTTACCTTAAAAATAAAAGAGGCTGTCTGATGGCAAACTTCAAACCTGGTAGAGGTAATTACATTGACGATGGATTCGCATACACTGCGCCTGTTGATGTTTTTGCACCAAACGGATTTGGCTTATACAATATGTCAGGTAACGTAGCAGAATGGGTATTGGACTCTTACAATGCCGTAAGTGGATCTGTGACTTGGGATTTGGACCCTAGATACGATGATCCTAACGAAAAAAGAAAAGTAGTACGTGGCGGTTCTTGGAAAGACATCGCTCATTATCTCGAAACAAGTACAAGAACTTATGAATTTCAAGATGTGAAAACTGCTCACATCGGATTCAGGACTGCGATGACCTATTTGGGTAGATCTGGTTCAATGGATATCAGTAACAACAGAAGAAGAAAGAAATAGACTCTAATAAAAAATTAATCACTCACTCACCTTTTAATTTTTAAAAAAAATGGCAACAAACAACAAATCATTCATGAACGTATTTTACGGAGATATCATGCCAAAAATATATGGTATTGGTGCTGCCGTAGTTATCTTAGGAGCAATGTTCAAAATTCTCGACTGGCCTTTTGCCAGTTTGATGATCGGTGTGGGTCTTTCCACAGAAGCCGCTATATTTTTCTTATCAGCGTTTGAACCAAAACATGCAGAGGTAGACTGGTCAAAAGTTTACCCCGAGCTAGCAGGGGATGAGCCTGCCGAGCGCAAATCCACCAAAAAAGAGCCAAAAGACAATCTTAGCCAAAAGTTTGACGAAATGCTTTCTAATGCTAAAATCGGACCTGAATTGTTTGATAGCTTGGGTAAAGGAATTCAAAATCTTGCTACATCTGCTGAAAAAATGGGCTCGATTGCCGATGCAGCAGTGGCTACAAATGAATATGCCAGTAATGTGAAGACAGCATCAAAGACTTTGGTTGATATCAACCAGTCTTATGGAAAAACTGCTATGGCATTGACTGAACTTTCTTCTGCTTCTGCAGATGCCAAAGAATATCACAGCCAAGTAGTAACTGTTACCAAGAACCTTTCTGCATTGAACAATGTGTATGAAATGGAGCTGTTGGATGCTCAATCACATCTAAAAACCCTGAATAAATTCTACTCCAATATCTCCACTGCTATGGAAGGATTGAACGAAGCAGGAAAAGAAACCGAGCAATTCAAAAACGAATTGGCAAAACTCAATTCAAACGTGAGCTCATTGAATAAAGTATATGGTGGCATGTTATCGGCCATGAAAGGTTAAGCCTGTTATTATAAATGTTTAATCTTTTAAAAAAATAATATGGCTGGAGGAAAAGAAACACCAAGGCAGCGGATGATCGGTATGATGTACCTTGTATTGACAGCATTACTGGCATTACAGGTAAGCAACCAGATTCTCCAAAAGTTTGTGTTGTTAAATGACGGATTGGAAAGGACTTCCAAAAACTTCATCAACAAAAATGAATTTACGGTATCTTCTATTGCTTCGACAGTAGAGAATCAAGGAAATAATGAAAAAGATGTACCCAAGGTAGATGCGGCAAAAGAAGTCAGAAAAGCTACTTCTGAAGCGTATACTTATTTGGAGGAATTGAAGCAGGAGCTTTTGACAGTTTCTAATGCAAAAAACGAAGAAGGCCAGTTCAGTAATTCTGCCCTGAAAAACACGGACATCCCGGGAAATATCTTCAATAACAATAAAAAAGGATTTGAAATGCAGGAAAGGCTAAATGCATATCCCAAGCAAATCAGCGAAATCCTTAAGAAAACTGGGATTGAAATGACCTTTCAGGATATCGCAAAGGATGCCAAAGACATTGAAATGTTTAAAAATGACAAAGAAGTCAGAAATAAAAATTTCGTGTTCTTGAACTTTGTTAAGTCACCTGTTGGTGCAGTAATGGCTTTGATATCTCAATATCAGAATGAGGTTTTGAATATAGAAAGTGAATCTTTGGCAGCAATCACTGCTTCTATCGGATCTTTTTATTATAAAGCGGATATTGTGGAAGCGAGAATTGCCGCCCAATCGAATGTTGTTGCAGCAGGTACCAAGTTCCAGGCAGATATGTTTATTGCTTCCTCTTCATCTTCGGATGCACCTGAGATGACAATCGACGGAAGGCCTGTTTCAGTAGAAAACGGATTTGGTAAAATTGAATTTACTGCCACTCCTGCATCTCAGTATGATGACAGAGGACTTTCCAAGCGGGTCCTTAAAGGAGAAATTGTGACAAATGTAGGTGGAGAAGATAAAATACTTGCTGTTGAATATGAATATTTTGTTGCCCAGCCGGTCATCAAAGTTACTTCAGAAGTGGTCAACCAACTTTATGCGGATTGCGCCAATGAATTGTTGATCGATGTACCTGCTTTGGGAAACAGCTACGCACCTAGCTTTACTGTTTCTAATGGTTCGTCCATCCAAGGAAGTAAGCCAGGCCAATTGACAGTAATTCCTGGAGGTTCAGGAAAAGTATTGATCGGAGTCAGCAGTGGGGGCAATAAAATCGGCGATGTATCGTATGATATTAAGCCCGTTCCCGCTCCAACAGTAAGGTTGTTTGATGGAAGAGGCCCTATTGATTTGAGTCAAGCTTATCCTGCACCGGGACCTTCTTCCTTGATAGTTGAGGCTATTCCTGAGGCAAATTTTGGTAGGACTATGGCTAAGGATGCCAACTTCGAAGTTACAGGAGGAGAAGTAATTCTACTTAGAAACGAGGTTCCAAGAGAGAAAGTAGCAATCAACGGTAAAAATGTAGCCATTAGAAACCTCTTGGCTTCAGCTAAAAGTGGAGATGCTTTGGTAATACGTGTTACCCAGATCACCAGAACCAACTTCAGGGGCAATAAAATTACGAGCAATCAGCCTGAGATTATCAGGATGGCGATTAAATAATTGATCGATGATGCCACCGGGCATGATCATAAACAAAAATGAATATGAAACTTTATTCAAAAATCTTTGGTCTTTTTTCCCTTGGTCTTTCGCTTGTCAGCATAGGTTCTTATGCACAAGTCGCGACAAGCGTGAACCCGTCCGGAACTGGCGACAGACAGTTCAAAATGGACACTGTTTTTTCGGCTCATCCAATTCGTGAAGACGATAAGATGTACCAAATCTCCGTATGGAGGAGGATTGACCTCAGGGAAAAATACAATCAACCTCTATATGGCTCAGGCGATACCAAAAATGACGGTGTTGTTAACCAGATATATAAGGCAATTGTCGAAGACAATGCCTTGGAGGTGTTTGCAGATGATAAATTTACACAACCACTTTCGATTTCTGATTTCCAGTCCAATTTCTGGTTGGCAGCCAATGGAGACAGTATTTTTGTGAAGCAATTGTATTATCTGGATTTCATGGAAGATTTTGTGTTTGACAAGCATCATTCACAAATCAAATTCGATGTGAAATACATTGAGTTGGTAATGCCATCTCAAACCAATTCTAATGCCGGGCAAAAGACAATTGGTTATATCAGGTTCAAGGATTTCTATTATCACTTCAAGGACCATCCTGAAGCGCGATGGTTGATTTTCCAAAATACTGCGAAGAACCTTACCTATGATCAGGTTTTCGATCAGAGATTGTTTAGGTCAGTAGTGAGAAGGTATACCAATCCTGACAATGCATATGTTGCGGATTTGGTTAATCCCAACCATCCCAACCCGGAATTACAGGCATTCCTAAATTCCTTGGAATTTGAATACAAACTGCTCGATTTCGAAAATGGGCTTTGGGAGTGGTAAAAACATATTTTCGATAATATTTAAACATAAGGGCTATCAGATTTCTGGTAGCCTTTGTTTTTTTGAGAGAATACGATTTCATTTTTTCTTAAATTTTGTAGACATTTTCCTTCGCTCAATAAAAATCCTTTGGTAAAGTATTTGGCTTTAATGATAATCTGAGCTTGGTTTAAAAAAATATTCCTTAACTGTTTGGGTATAAAACAGAGCACCTTCCTCAAAATAATATATCAATCACAAATACTAAACAAAACAGGCGGTCAGTTGATCCTGACCGCCTGTATATTTTATTTGTATGGAGGGATTTATTCCACCCAAATTCTTCCGATTACAATACCCTTTCAAATTGACTGAAATAAAAATTTCCTTCTATCTGGGCATTTTCATCCGAGTCGGAACCATGCACAGCGTTCGCTTCTATGGAAGTGGCAAATATTTTTCTGATGGTACCTTCTGCAGCATTTGCAGGATTGGTTGCACCGATCAAAGTCCTGAAATCTTCCACAGCATTGTCTTTTTCCAATATTGCGGCAATGATAGGTCCTGAGGACATATACTTGCAAAGATCAGCATAGAATGGTCTTTCTTTGTGTACTTCGTAGAATTTTCCGGCCAATTCAGGTGAAAGTTGAGTCGCTTTGAGCGCAACAATTTTGAATCCTGCCTCCTCTATCATTTTTAATATTGCTCCGGAATTACCGGCTCCAAAAGCGTCCGGCTTGATCATGGTGAAAGTTCTTTTACCTGCCATTGTAATTATTTTTGTAGGTTTAAATATGGCTGCAAAAATACATGAATTCGTTGAATCTCCGAATATTGGTTGTAAAATCTGTGTTATCTGATTCGCATTTAGACTTTTAGTGCCATTGGGATTTTTCAAAAATTATCCTGACCTTTGCGGACTATGTTCCTCAAGGGGAGTGTACAAATGCAATCAAATGCGAGATTTAGAGTCATTCAAAAATATAATTTCCTCACCCCAGAAAGTTGTCATCACTACCCACCACAAGCCTGACGCCGATGCATTGGGGTCTTGTCTGGCGATGTCAAATTTCTTAATCAAACTGGGACATGAGGTTCAGGTCATCACTCCTTCAGATTATCCTTATTTTCTCCATTGGATGAAAGGAAATGAGGAGGTGATAAACTTTGAAGATTTATCCAAGAGAGAAGAAGCCATTGGCATCATACAAAAAGCAACTTTGATTTTTTGTCTGGATTTCTCCTGTCCCAAGAGGATGCAGGATATGCAATCTTGGGTGGAAAAATCAAAAGCCTACAAAGTAAACATTGACCACCACCAAGATCCTAAAGACTTTGCAAATTTCAGGTATTGGAGCACTTCTGCCGCAGCTACCTGTGAATTGATCTTCGAGTTGATTGTTGAAATCGGCTATAAGAATTTGATAGATAAGGATATTGCAGAATGCCTTTACGCAGGTATAATGACCGATACCGGAGGCTTTAGGCATCCGAATACTACCAAAAATGTCCATCTGATCACTGCTGAATTAATCGGAATCGGGGCTGACAATTCCAAGATTTCCCGCTTGATCTATGATACCAACAGTGTCAACAGGTTGAAATTTATTGGATTTGCCATCACTAGGAGGCTGGTTATCATGCAGGATTTACAGACGGCTTATTTTGCAATTAGTAAAAAGGACCTTAGAAAATACAGTTCCCAGACAGGCGATACTGAAGGTTTGGTCAATTATGCCTTGTCTTTAGATGGCATCAAGATTGCAGCCTTGTTTACCGAACGTGAAGATGGCATTAAAATATCTTTCAGGTCTACAGAGGACATTGCGGTCAACAAATTTGCAGCCACCTACTTTGATGGCGGAGGACATAAAAATGCCTCAGGAGGAAAATCCCAATTGACCCTCCAAGAGACCACAGAAAAATTTGAAACTTTAATAAAAGAAAACTATAATTCCCTATTTATTCAATCTGAACTCCTTCATGAAAAAAATTAATTTCTACGTATTGTCTGCCATAGTTATGGTACTGGCTACTGGCCTAATGTCTTGTCAGAAGAAACAAACAACCTCTGACGGCATTGAATATACTTACATCAAAGAAGGAGACGTGGCTCCTAAAAACGGTGAGTATATCCTTTATCACTTGATCGTAAAAACGGATAAAGACTCCACATTTATTTCTACCTACGATCAAAACATGCCTGGATATATCCTTTTCAATGATTCCTTGCCAAAGGAAAGTGGAATGGATGAAATTTTCTTGGGGCTTAAAAAAGGTGATAGTATCGCTTTTGAAGCTAATTCTATGAAAGTTTTTGGTGAGCAGAATATCCCTTTTTTCTTGGATAAAGAAAAAAATGTAAAAATACAGATTGGTGTTGTAGACATCACTGACCAACAAGGCGTCGAAGCGTACTTCAATTCCCTTCAAGAGGCACAGATGAAGAAGCAGGCTGAAAATTCCATAAAGCAATTGGAAATAGATACCAAAATTATTGAAGACTACCTCGCTGAAAAAAATATCAAAGCGACCAAGACAGAATCTGGTCTTTATTACGTCATAGAGGAAGAAGGAACAGGTCCTGAAATTGAAGTCGGTGATTTGGCCTTCGTTCATTATGCAGGGTATTTGTTGGATGGGACGCTTTTTGATTCCAGTATCAAAGAAGTAGCTCAAGCAAACAATACCTACGACGAACAAAGAGACAGTGGGGGAGGGTATTCTCCATTAGAGGTTTCTGTAGGACAGGGAAGGGTTATCCAAGGATGGGATGAAGGTCTTGCACTATTGAAAAAAGGTGATAAAGCCAAATTCTTCATTCCTTCTACATTGGCTTATGGAGACAGAGATTCCGGAGGTCCAATTAAAGCAAACTCTGTGCTGATTTTCGACGTAGAAATCACAGACGTACAAAAATAAACATATGAAAAGATTAGGAGCGTTATTATTATCAGTGGTTTGGGTTTTTACTGGTTGTGTTTCGGACGAGGAAAATGCCCAGATAATTTTTGAACAGGAAGTTCAGAAAATTGAGCAATACGTAACGCAAAACCCCATTGCTTCCGTCAAGGAGGCGATAGATGGTGGTACCGGTATTAGAATTTATTGGACTGAAGTATCCGGTAGCGGTGTTAAAGTGGCTTTGGGAGATACTGTATTTGTAAATTATACCGGAAAGCTATTGAATAACATCGTATTCGATACTTCAATTGAAGCCACTGCTAAGGCAAATAACCTTTTTAACCCAAACCGGACCTATGAGCCCCTAGAGTTTATTATTGGTAGAGGAATGGTTATCCCAGGCTTTGAATTTGGTGTTTTCAATTTGGAAAAGGGAGATAAAGCAACGGTAATTATGCCCTCATTATATGCCTATGGATCTCAGGGAAATGGTGGGATTCCTGCAAACTCACCTTTGATCTTTGAACTTGAACTCGTAGATATCAAAGAAAATCCTTTGGCAGACGACTGATAAATGAAAAATTTTAGAATAGTTTTAACGTTTCTGCTCGGTATTTTCCTGATAGTCTCTTGTGGTACTCCAAGTCCTTTTGGTGGACCGGTGTATGACAGTGAAGGGAACCTTGCGATTGACAGGGTAAAAATTGACGATTTCTTGAGGACAGCACCTATCGACAGTCTTTACCGGGTGCACGATCCTACCGGCGTAGTTATCATCGTTCAAGAAGAAGGGTCTGGTGCAAAGCCTTCTTCAGGCATGTTGGTTTATTCCAACTATACTGGAAAATTATTGGATGGGATTGTATTTGATACCAATAGGGAAGATATAGCAAGAGAAAATAATGTCTATGATCCTTCCAGGAATTACAGGATATTCCAATTTACACTCGGAACCTCTGAAACAATACAAGGCTTTAACCTCGGGTTTAGGCAAATGAAAAGTGGTTCCAAAGGAATATTGATAATTCCTTCCCCTTGGGGATACCGTGATAGCGGTACGATTCCAGGTGTTCCTGCAAACTCAGTTTTGATGTTTGAAGTGGAATTTCTTGGAATGGATTGATCTTTTCTGATTCTAAAAATACTTCATTAAATATTTCTTGAAAACAAAAACCCTCGCATTGATTATAAATTCGAGGGTTTTTGTTTTTTTATCAAATTCGATTATTGGATTGCTTTTGCTACTTCAGCGGCCATGATTCCCAAACCTTCCTTGTTGGGATGGATTCCGTCCGGCAATAGCTGGGATTTATCCAATAAAGGAGTATACAAATCAATTATTGTAGATTTTGTTTTCTTGGCAATTTCCAAAAGCATAGGACGCATTTCGTTGAGAATTACCTCTCCATTGATATCAAAATTTCCCTGAAAGACAGGAACAGGAAGACAGATATACACTTTGCCTTTCTTGGGCATAGATTTTTTGAAAGTCTCTATCATTTCGATATAATCTGCCGTAAATTCTTCTTTATGTTTCCAGTTTTGTGGTTTTGAATCATTGGTTCCAAGCTTTATCACAAGGATATCAGCAGCAAAGGCTTTGGTTTCTTCAAATTGCGGTTCATTCCAATAAGGATAATCACCTTTTTTGAGTAATGTCCTGCCGCTGACACCAAAATTTTTGACTTCATATTTTTCCCCTAGTATTGCCTGCATCTGAAGGGGATAGCTGTCAGGATTGTCCCTGCCCGGTCCCTGAGTGATGCTGTTGCCGACACATGCAACTTTTATTTTTGATTGTGCAGCAGCAGAAAGGCTGATGGCAAATAAAAAGACTGAAAGGAAAAGCAGATTTTTCATAGGTTCATTTTTCCTCTTAATTTAAAAAGTTTTGATTCTTTAAAGCCTTTATGGCAGAAAATTATTCCAATGGGATAACTTTAAAGCTAAATGGGGATTTTTAGGAACATTTTGCTTTATTTCAATCTATTGTCCTTGGATGTAGTTTTTGGGGCAATGGCTGGAATGTTGTTTTTCTCGGATATGCTTGCTGTGAAAGTTCCTTTCATTGCCTATTTATTATTGGGATTGGCAGTATGGGGAATCTATACCTTGGACCATTTGATGGATGCCAATGGTGCCCCCGGAAAGCCACATGCACTTAGACATCAATTTCATTTAAAGTATTTCCGATTTCTCCTTCCTTTTGTCATTTCCTGTATTTTGATTGGTGCGGTTCTTTTTTTTACTTCCAATCAACTTGAATTTATCCAAACCCCGGGGCTTATCCTTGCCTTTGTGACTGTGGTTTGGATGGGTTTTTTGAAAATTGGCGAGCAAAAGATTTCTTGGTTGAAAGAAGTATCCACGGCAGTGATTTACGTTTTGGGTATTTCGCTTGCACCTTTAGCCAATATTTATTTTGAATT
>NZ_CDSBKL010000012.1:0-26547 GCF_977115555.1 Aquiflexum sp. | reverse complement strand
GGCCCATCTTGCTGCGTCAGCTAAAGGTGCAATGATAGCCTTAGATTTACCAAAGCCAGTTCCAAGTTATATAAATGTTACCTTGCTTTTTGATTTAAGTAATGAGTTCAACACCACAACTTAATTAGCTCTTAATTGTAGTTTTAATATTTATATTTATTAATATTCAATTCATATTTTCAATAAATTGACTTTTTTGAGGCAATTTAAATATTAAAATGACAGGATATTTTAAGTTAAGGCGCATAGTTTTGGAGCAATTGGAAGATGGCCTCCCAAAGAATCTAACTTACCATGATGTAAGTCATGTAATGGATGTTTTGAATGTATGCAACCAATATATCAAAAGAAACAAAATCAAAGGTACAGATGCCTATTTACTAAGGATAGGGGCGCTTGTGCATGATTTGGGATTTACCAAATCCACCCAAAACCACGAAGAAGTAGGTGCCGAAATGGCTCAAAAAATCATGGAATCCCTAAATATGGATCCCGAGCATATTGAGATTGTAAGGGGTCTGGTGATGGCCACCAAAATCCCCCAAAATCCTAAAACCGAACTCCAAAAAATTATCTGTGATTCTGACTTAGATTATCTTGGGAGGAAAGAATATTTTGAAATCAGCGGAAAACTTTATCAGGAATTAAAAGCAACCAATGTGATCAAAACCCGAGAAGATTGGGTGGAGCTACAGATCAAATTCTTGAAAAGCCATACTTTCCACACTGAATTTGCCAAAAAAAATAGGGAACCAAAAAAACAGTTTTGGCTTCAGCAGATAATCAAAAACGAAAATTTTTAACCTATCCTACTAAGCAGTTGGATCCTGTGGGAGTCGAGCTTGATAAAGATAAAAAGCAGAATGGTAAAGGACCATAACGAAGAACCTCCATAACTGAAGAAGGGTAAGGGAATACCTACAACAGGAAATAAACCTATGGTCATTGCAATATTGATCATAAAGTGGAAAAGCAAAATCGAAATCACACAATACCCATATATCCTCGAAAATCTATTTTTCTGCCGCTCAGCAAGCATTACCAATCTGATAAGTAAAGCACAAAAGAGAACGATCACGACTAGACTTCCCGTCCATCCAAATTCCTCACCAAGAGTACAAAAAATAAAATCAGTGTGCTGCTCAGGCACAAAATCAAACTTGGTCTGTGTACCTTCCAAATAACCCTTTCCAAAAAATCCTCCCGACCCGATCGCAATTTTGGACTGCGTGACATTCCATCCTACACCTAGCGGATCAAGGTTAGGATTGAATAAGACCATGATTCTATTTTGCTGGTGTTCGGGAAGCTTAGAAACCACATAGTCAATACTGTATGAATACCCCACGATCAAAATGCCTATTCCTACAAGACTAAGTATTCTGGAAATTTTCTTTTTCCCCATCAAAATCACTATCAAGGTGATTACGCCAACAGCAATAGCGAGGTATAAATTATTTTCTATACCCAAGGACAATAAAGTAATCGCGACAAAGGATAAGCCGAATGCATAGTACCACTGGGGCATTCCCTCTCTGTACAACATGATAAAAAAAGCAGAAAAAATCATTGCAGTTCCTGTATCAGGCTGCAACATTATCAAAATCACCGGGATCATGATAATTGCTATGGCTTGCGCCTGATACTTTAATTGACTTAGATCAAAACTTGGCCTTTCCATAAACTTTGCAAGAGCCAAAGCAGTTGCAAATTTGGCAAATTCTGCCGGCTGAATCCTGAAAGATCCAACGCCCACAGACAGAATCTGACCATTTACCTCTTTTCCCAAAAAAGGAGTAATCGCCAAAAGAACAACAAATAGAATAAAAAGAGGGATGGCCAGATTTTCAAAAAGCCTGTAATCTGCAACCATGATGATAGTAATCAAAAGAATCGCAGTCCCGATCCACACAAGTTGCTTTCCAGAATTGATGGAGAAGTCAAAGATGCTTTTCACCGATTGATCATCATAGACGGCAGCATAGATATTGATCCATCCTATAATTACCAAAACGGAATAAATAGCTATAGAAATCCAATCAATTTTATTGATGTATAGGTCGTCTTGTCTCACGTTACATAAATTTCCCTACCAAGACATATTCCTCCAAAGCGAGTCTTTTAACTTCTCTTTTGATATATTTTTCAATCATCAAGCTTGCGGTACTTGCCGCGGCCCTTCCTCCCCAACCAGCATTTTCAACATAGACTGCAATAGCTATCTGTGGATTTTCTTTGGGTGCAAATGCTATAAAAACAGAATGGTCTTCTCCTTGGGGATTTTGGGCAGTACCGGTTTTGCCTGCAATCGTGATATCAGGAATAGCAGCCCTTGCAGCTGTCCCATAGATTGCTTCTGCCATAGCATCTTGGATGAGGTCAAAATGATGGGCATCCACTCCTACGTTCATTTTTGTCATGAATATCTCCGGAATCTTGTTTGTGTCTCCATCAATGGCTTTGATCATATGAGGTGGATAGTAATAACCTTTATTGGCAAATATTGCGGCCAAGTTTGCCATCTGCAAGGGAGTGACCAACATTTCACCTTGACCTATGGAAAGCGAATAAATGGTCGAATACTTCCATCTACCCTCACCATATTTTTTGTCATACAATAATGAAGAAGGTATCGACCCTCCTTTCTCATTCTTCAAATCAATTCCTAATGTTGATCCCAAACCAAATTTCAAAACAGACTCTCTCCAAGTGTTCAGTCCGATTTCGGTATCCTTGAAGGTACTGCTCGAAACCTCCCTATTTATCATGGCCCTAAATGCCTGATGATAATAAGGGTTACAGGAATTCCTGATGGCTCCGAATAAGTTCACCGGACTTGGATGGTTGTGGCAGGCGACCAAAGAACGATTACAACTGTATGTCGTATTCGGGGTCAAGACACCCATCTGTAAGCCTATCAAAGATTGGACAATCTTAAAAATAGATCCGGGAGGATACATTGCCATAATGGGTCTATTGAATAATGGCTTGCTTTCATCCCTGTTCAGATCCATGTAATTGTTACCAAAAAGGGCTCCTGTCAAAAGGTTTGGATCATAAGTCGGCGCGGAAATCATGGCAAGGACCTCTCCAGTCTTGGGTTCAATAGCTACCACAGACCCTCTTTTTCCTGCCATCAGCATTTCTCCATATTCCTGCAACTCCAAGTCTATTGTCGAAATAAGATTCCTACCTGCTACAGATGCCGTATCAAATTCGCCGTCTTTAAAAGACCCTTTATCCACACCCCTAACATTCACGAGTTTGTATTTGACTCCTTTCACTCCTCGAAGGTCATTTTCATAATAACCTTCAATACCACTGAGCCCGACATAGTCCCCTTGCTTGTAATATTTTGAAGAATCGCGATCCATTTGGTTAGAACTTATCTCCCCAATATAGCCCAATGCATTAGCTGCACTGGGCTGAGGGTAGGACCTTACAGACCTTGTCATTACAAATAAGCCCGGGTAATCAATCAAAAAATCTTGAATACGAGCAAAATCAGTAGTCGAAATCTGTTTGATCAAAGGGGAAGGTTTGACTGTAGAATATTTCCTGGCTGCATTATAAGTCTCTACAAGATATTCCTTACTGATATTGAAAATCTCACAAAACCTTGTGGTATCGCCCACCTGAAATTCTCTCGGAATGACCATCAGGTCGAAAATTGGGTAATTGTAAACCAATATTTTACCGGTACGGTCGTATACAAGGCCCCTGTAGGGATGATCTACTACTCTTTGTATGGCATTGCTTTCTGCCTTTTTTAAAAAACTGTCATCAACAACTTGAATCAAAAATAATTTTGTAAGGAGCACAGCTCCTATAATGATGATGACTATGATAATTGTAATCGGCCTTTGCTCGTTCATTTAAATCCCTCTCCTTCTCCTGTACAATAACAGTTGAACAATAATACTCATTACTAACACAAAAATAGCACTAGCAATTATTTTTTGAAGAGATGTGATGAATAAATCTGTACCTAAACTTTCAATATAAAAAAACATGATATGATGGGTCAATACTAAAGGAATACTATAGGAAAGAAACCATCCAAAACCCATATTCAGCAAGCTTGGCTGAAGGTCGCCCTCATAGCCACCTGTAGGAACCAATACCAGCAACCAACGATGCCTGACAAAAGCAATGACTAGCAGGGATGCAGTATGAATTCCCAATGTATCATAAAATAAATCTACTCCCAATCCCATGAAGAAACTGATCAAAAGAACTGGAATTGTCTTTAAATCAAGAGGCAAAAGAATAATATAAGTCACATACAAAAAACAAAAGGCAGTACCAAAAAGCACAAGATTCTTAAGAACCAAAACCTGGAACAGCAGATAAAGGAATCCGGTAAGAAGAATTGAGATAACCCTAATGCTATTCATTGCTTATCCCGGTTGATTGATATAATGAATCAAGTTCTTGTTGTTGAAAACTTTCTACAAGGTAGACATAAGATATTTTTGAAAAATCAGTATCCAACTTTAGGGTAATGTCAAGGTAATTGGTATCCGGACCAGGCTTCACTTCTATCACAGTACCTATTGGAATTCCTTCAGGAAATATAGAATTATATCCAGAGGTAACAACCTGATCTCCAATAGCCACAACAACATGCCTTGGTACATACAGGAGTTTTGCTTGCTGCGGATCTAGACCGTCCCATTTGGTCGAACCAAATACATCATTGGATTCTATTTTTGAGGACACCAATAGTTCTGTATGCAGCAATGAAATGATTGTTGAAAAATTACGGCTCACGCTTTTGACTCTTCCTACTACTCCCTGTTCGTTGATTACGCCCATTCCTGATTTGACACCATGGTTAGAACCCTTGTTGATGGTTAGGTGATTTTGGGAAAGCCTCAGGGAATTATTGATGACCTTAGCGCCTTTAAACTGGATAGTAGCGAACAAGGCACTATCTAAAGGAATTAAAATAGAATCTGCAGGCTTTCTGAGCGCTTCTAATTCTGAAAGCAACTGAGCGTTTTTTTCCATTAGGCTCTTATTCACGGATGCAAGCGAAAAATAATCTACGACATTACTCTGCGTCTGAAAAACTGAGCCGATCAACTCATTTGAGCTATTAAAAAAAGCTGAACCTTGTTGAGAATTATTGGAAACAATCAACGAAATCGCTATTGCCTCCAATAATACAAACAACAAAAACGCCCTTATCCGGTATAAAAAGAGGAATATCCGCTGCATCCAATCATTAAGTCATCAAAACCGATCTGAAATTATTGATGTTCTTCAGCGCCGTGCCGGTTCCTCTGACTACAGCCCTTAAGGGGTCTTCAGCTATATGAATAGGCAATTTGGTTTTTTGGTGAAGTCTTTTATCCAAACCTTTGAGTAGAGCACCACCACCTGTGAGATGAATGCCATTATCATAGATATCAGCTGAAAGTTCCGGTGGAGCAATTTCCAAAGCCTTCAAAACCGCTTCTTCAATTTTGGATACTGATTTGTCCAAGGCAAAAGCAATTTCAGAATATGACACTTTGATGACCTTAGGAATTCCTGTCATCAGGTCACGTCCTCTGATTTCATAATCTTCAGGCGCATCGTCAAGTTCGGTCAAGGCAGACCCGATGGCTATTTTTACTTTTTCGGCTGATCTCTCACCAATCAGAAGGTTATGCTGCCTCCTCATATAATCGAGGATATCCTTGGTAAAAGTATCGCCTGCCACCCTGATAGATTGGTCAGCGACGATACCTGAGAGTGCTATCAGAGCAATTTCAGTGGTTCCACCTCCAATATCTACTATCATGGATCCCATCGGTTTTTCTATATCGATCCCTATCCCTATCGCTGCAGCTATTGGTTCATAAATCATGTAAACTTCCTTGGCGCCTGCATGTTCTGCGGAGTCCCTAACAGCCCTTTTTTCAACTTCGGTGATTCCTGAAGGTATACAAATTACCATTCTGTGGGATTTGGGAAACATTCCTTTTTTGTGCCCAGGTATCATTTTGATCAATCCACGGATCATTTGCTCTGCAGCGTAAAAATCTGCTATCACTCCATCTTTGAGTGGTCGGATTGTCCTGATGTTTTCATGCGTCTTTTCATGCATGTTCATAGCATCCTTCCCCACCGCAAGGACCCTGTTGTTAGTCCTATCTATAGCTATGATAGACGGCTCGTCAACCACAATTTTATCCTTGTGTATAATCAAGGTATTTGCAGTACCTAAGTCAATCGCAATATCACTTGAAAAAAAATCGAATAATCCCATTATTTTTTGGTTGAGTTGATGATAGATAATCTTATAAATTTAGCAATGAAGCGCAGAACTTCTAACGTGGGAGGGCAAAATTATTATCTAATTCCCAATTTATTACAAGAATCCAATTTTTTTTTGTGGGAATAAATTTATTACCTTTGCATTGTATTACCAGAATTGAGGGGGGACACAAGTCCCCTCTTTCATTTCATATACCTGAACAAATGAGCTTAAAAAGTACACTTGAGGAAATTGTATCCAAGCATCTCCCGGATGATACCTACTATTTGGTAGATGTACAATTGGTAGAAAAAGGCCCAAAATCTCAATTGACAATTCTTATCGACGCAGACCAAGGAGTGAGTATAGAGGCCTGTGCAAAGGTAAGCAGGCAGATCGCCGAAGAAATCGAAGCAAAAGAACTTTTATCGGATGCTTACATTTTGGAAGTTTCTTCTCCCGGATTGGATTTCCCCCTTTCTTCCAAAAGACAATATACCAAAAATGTAGGAAGAAAATTGAAATTGACTTTAAATGACGGAAAAGAGCTAGAAGGTCAACTTCAGGAAGTAGGAAATGCAGAAGTTAAGATTCTTTGCAAAATCAAAGAAAAAGGAAAAAAAGCTGAGGATCGGGAAATTACAATCCCTCTCGAAGACATAAAAAAATCAATCGTGTTAGTCTCTTTCAAATAAAAAAAATGGATGCTAAAGTACTCATAGAATCATTTGCAGAATTTGCAAAGTCTAAAAATGTGGACCGTCCCACCATGATCCGCATACTAGAAGATGTGTTTAGAGCGATGATTCGCAAAAAATTCGAAACCGATGAAAATTTTGATGTAACCATCAATGCAGACAAAGGTGACCTTGAAATCTTAAGAATCAGAGAAATTGTAGACGACAATTCTGAGGATATTTGGGATTTTGATAAAATAAGTTTGACAGAGGCTCAGAAAATCGAACCGGATTTTGAAGTAGGCGAGGATGTGTATGAGAAAATCGAACTTGAGGAGTTCGGAAGAAGGGCAGTAATGATGGCAAGACAGACTTTGATCCAAAAAATCAAGGACCTTGAGAAAGACCTGCTTTTCAATCAGTATGAAGAATTGGTCGGAGAAATTATCTCAGCCGAAGTCTATCAGATTCTTGGAAGAGAAACTTTGTTGATTGACGGTGAGGGTAATGAACTGATATTGCCAAAAGGGGAGCAGATTTCCAAAGACCGCTTTAGAAAAGGAGATGCTGTAAGGGCCATTGTTCACAAAGTGGAAATGGTAAATGGAAATCCTAGGATCATTCTTTCAAGAACTTCTCCGATATTCTTGGAAAGATTGTTTGAAAATGAAGTCCCTGAAGTATTTGATGGATTGATTACGATCAGAAAAATTGTCCGAGAACCAGGAGAAAGAGCAAAAGTGGCAGTAGAATCCTACGACGATAGGATTGATCCGGTAGGTGCTTGTGTAGGGATGAAGGGAAGCCGTATCCATGCTATCGTAAGGGAACTTCAAAATGAAAACATCGATGTAATCAATTACACCGATAACCTTGACCTTTATGTTTCAAGAGCATTGAGTCCCGCCAAAGTATCCTCATTGACCATTGACAAAGACAATAAAAGAATCTCAGTATATCTGAAACCTGACCAAGTATCCATGGCGATCGGTAAAGGTGGATTCAATATCCGGTTGGCTTCAAGATTGGTCGGATTTGAAATTGACGTATTCAGAGAACTCAATGACTATGAGGAAGAAGATGTTGATCTTGAGGAATTCGGTGATGAAATCGACAATTGGGTAATTGACGAATTAAAGAAAACCGGTTTGGATACAGCCAAGAGTGTTCTTTCACTTACAAAAGAAGATCTTTTGAGAAGGACAGAGCTTGAAGAAGAAACAATTGACGAAATATTCAGAATATTAAAACAAGAATTTGAGCAGTAATTTAGGCCAGATTTACCCAATAATTGGCCTATATTTGCCATCGAATTAAGAAAGTGCTTTTAGTGTATGTCAGAAGAAAAAACGATGCGACTAGGCCAGATAGCCAGAAAACTCAACGTAGGAATATCTACGATTGTGGAATCTATGGCTAAAAAAGGCTTCGATGTCGAAAACAATCCCAACTCCAAAATCAGCCAGGAGCAATTTGATATGCTGGCTAAGGAGTTTAAATCCTCTGCGCAGGAAAAGGAAGAGGCTTCTCACCTATCGATAGGTAAGAGGCATCACGAGACCTTTACCATCGAGGCAGAATCTGAAGTAAAGGAGGAAAAGAAAGCAGAACCTGTAGCGGAAATTAAAAAACCTGAGCCAGCAAAGCCTATAATTGAAACTCCAAAAACAGAAGAACCACCACAAGAAAAAATCACAGTAGAGGCTCCAAAATTGCAGGGGATAACAGTTTTGGGAAAAATTGATTTGGATGCCCAAAAACAAGCTACAAAAAAAGAAGAGGTAAAACCACGACCCGCAGAACCTATCTCCCCAAAACCTGCTTCCACATCGAAAGAAGAAAAACCGGTTCAAGAAAAAGTGGAGCAAAAATCTCAGGCTGTGAAGCCTCAGACTGAAGACAACACTAAGAAAATTCAAGAAAATATCGTTCCTGAAAAAGCACCACTTGAAGAAAAACCTAAAGTAGCTCCTGAACCTAAGCCGGTTGCAGAAAAAGTCGAAAAAATTGAAAAGACTTTAGAAAAGACTGAGCCAAAACCTGAAGAAAAAGTGATCGCTGCAAAGGCAGATGCTTTGAAAGGCCTCACAGTTTTGGGTAAAATTGAACTTCCTGACGACAAGTCAAAGAAAAAAGGCAAACCAGTCGCTTCTTCCGATGAAAAAGGAAAAGATAAAAAGAAAAGAATCCGTAAAAGGATAGATAAAAAAGGTGGTCCAGCTACCAAAGGACCAGAAATTGATCCCAATAAACCAAGACCAGCAGGTCAAGGACCCGGCCAAGGAGGACAAAACCCTCCACAAGGCCAAAGGGACAGGAAACCGATCCAACAACAGCATCAGCGTCCTCAAAGACCGGGACAGCCACAACAAAATACAAATAGATTCCAAAAGGCTGAACCCACCCAAAAAGAAATTCAGGATCAGATCAAACAAACCCTTGCAAGATTGCAGGGTGGCGGAAAATCAGGTGGTGGAAAATCAAAAAGAAGGGACAAAAAAGCCGACCGGTATAGAGAAGAACAAGAGGGAATCGAGGATTCAAAAATTCTCCGTGTAACTGAATTCATTTCGGCAAACGACTTGGCGTCTCTTATGGATGTATCTGTGAATGAGGTGATTTCTGCCTGTCTTTCTTTGGGAATGTTCGTTTCGATCAACCAAAGGCTAGATGCTGAAGCCATCACTATCATTGCTGATGAATTTGGATTTGAAGTAGAATTCACCAAACCTGACGAAGAATTTGAGGTCGAAGAAATCGAAGACACTGCTGAAGACCTACAGGAAAGGGCTCCGATTGTTACCATCATGGGTCACGTTGATCACGGAAAAACCTCTTTGCTCGATTTTATCAGAAGATCAAAAGTGACAGCTGATGAAGCGGGTGGAATCACCCAGCATATCGGCGCATATGATGTGACAACTGGTGATGGCCATAAAATTGCATTTTTGGATACTCCGGGCCACGAGGCATTTACGGCCATGAGAGCAAGGGGTGCAAAAATCACTGACGTTGCCATCATCGTTATTGCAGCTGATGACAGCATCATGCCACAAACCAAAGAGGCTATCAACCATGCTCAAGTTGCAGGAGTACCGATGATTTTTGCCATCAACAAAATTGATAAACCTAACGCCAATCCAAACAAAATCAAGGAAGAATTGGCCAACATGAATCTATTGGTGGAAGAATGGGGAGGAAAATATCAGTCTCAGGATATTTCTGCCAAAACAGGATTGGGTGTGGACGATTTGCTTGAAAAAGTATTATTGGAAGCCGAGATTCTCGAATTGAAAGCCAATTACAGTAAAAAAGCCGTTGGAACCGTAATCGAAGCCTCTTTGGACAAAGGGCGTGGTTATGTGACAACAGTGATGGTACAGGCAGGTACTTTGAACATTGGAGATATCATGCTTGCAGGTCCTCATTATGGCCGTGTCAAAGCGATGACCGATCACAAAGGAAAGAAACTTACCAAAGCCGGACCTTCTACGCCTGTTCAGGTATTGGGATTGGCAGGTGCCCCTCAGGCAGGGGATACTTTCAAAGTTTATGATTCTGAAAGAGAAGCGAGAGAAATCGCAAACTCAAGGGAGCAGATTCTTCGAGAGCAGAGTATGCGTACCAAGAAACACATTACCTTGGATGAAATCGGAAGACGTCTTGCGATTGGAAGTTTCAAAGAACTCAATATCATCATCAAAGGTGATGTGGATGGTTCCGTAGAAGCCCTTTCTGATTCGTTATTGAAACTTTCCAAAGAGGAAGTATCTGTCAGCATCATCCATAAAGGTGTGGGACAAATATCTGAACCCGATGTCCTTTTGGCATCCGCTCCAGATGCTATCATGTTGGGCTTAAATGTCAGGCCTTCTACGAATGCCAAAAAACTTGCTGAGCAAGAAGAAATCGAAATCAGACATTACTCCATTATCTATGATGCCATCAACCAGATCAAAGATGCCATTGAAGGTATGCTTGAACCTGAGTTTGAGGAAATCATTACAGGTAATGTCCTTGTGAGAGAAGTATTCAAAATCTCTAAAATAGGTACCATCGCGGGTTCTTATATAACAGATGGATTTATCACCAGAAAAAACAAAATCAGGGTTATCCGTCAAGGTATTGTGATCCATGATGGAGAAATCGACCAATTGAAGAGATTCAAGGATGATGTATCTGAGGTAAAATCCGGTTATGAATGCGGTATTTCTATCAAAAACTTCAATGACATTGAAATCGATGATACCATGGAAGGTTATATGATGCAGGAAATCAAAAAGAAAAAATAGAATTTTAGAATAAATTACAAAAAAAGGAACGGCGAAAACTGTTCCTTTTTTTATTTTGGTATCCTATGCTAAATGCCTTCATCTTATTGATCCAAATTCTGTTTTTTCTTTCCTTAGCCTGCCTGATTATTGGTCTGATAAGGCCGGTGTTGGTTTTGTGGTTTTTGGATAGGTTCAATAGACTTAAAGTATTGAGGATATATGGCTTTTTGACTTTCACCTTTTTACTTTTTTGGCTGATATATATCATGTTTTTTGAAAATTAAGATTACATTTATCTTCATTTATTTAATCCAATTGAGAAAAACGATTTCCATATTCCTTTTGTGCTGCTTCGCATTGTACCATTTTGGTTACTATGTGGCGTATTTTTCCTTTCGGTTCCAAATCGAAAACGAATGGATAGAAAAAATATATAGCGACAGTCAGGAAGGCCTTGAGGAAAAGTTATTGGAAATTCCCCTTTCTGTTCCCTATATGGCTGAAGAAGAGGAGTTCCGGGCGACAAATACCTCCTTTGAAAAGGATGGACAAATTTATAGAGCGATCAAACAAAGATATGTGAATGACACGCTCCAGATCGTTTATGTCCCTGATACCGCTCAAGGAATATTAAACAAAACAATCAAGCAGTGGGTAAGTTCTTTGGTCCAAGATGAATTACCGGACTCTGGAGGTAATTCATTATTGGTCAAGTTATTTATAAAGGATTATTCCGAGCCTGTGAATGATATTGATTTCTCAGTAGTTCCAACAGAATTAGAAAAAAATTACATAGGTTTTATTTTTTCATCTTACCAAAACAATTATTTCCATCTTAATTCCCCTCCCCCAGAGTTAGGCTGATTTCATTCTTTTTTTCGCGAATCCCATTTTCCTATTCCAAAAGGATTTTATCCATTTCCATACCTCAATTTCTTCACATTCAGGAGGAGTTGTAATGGGAATGCTTAATTGGTTAACTCAATCTGATTTTGGCTTTTAGGAAGAAAGCGGTTCCGATTCCCTTTTCAACAGAAAAGAGATTAATCGACGTATTATTCAACCTATAAAATAAGATGAAAAAAATTATACAAATCACTGCTGCTTTGGGAGTAGGCCTTTGCGCTTCCCTGACTTCTTTTGGCCAAACCCCTTGGGATGAGGTCATGATGGGCAAAGGGGAAATCTGTACGGCATTGATATACGAACATTCCTCTTGGGATCAATATTGGGAAGGCACATACCTTCGCCAAAACGCCAATATCGGCACCTTTACCAGACAAATGGGGATGTCAATGGTCGCAATGGGATTGACTAAAAAAATAAACATCATTGCAAGTGTTCCCTACATCAGTACTAAAGCATCAGGCGGTACCCAAGCCGGGCAGTCAGGCTTCCAAGACCTAAGCATTTCTGCCAAAGTGGACTGGCTACAAAAACAACTAGGCAATGGAAGATTACTTTTACTCACCAATGCACACTTCAGTACACCTGTGGGAAATTACCTTTCAGATTACATGCCTTTTAGTCTAGGTGCCGGAGCTCCGGAATTAGGATTGAGGGGAATTGCCGGATACAAAATGGATAACGGCTTAGTATTTCGGACCTCAATTGCCTATCTCTGGCGAGGCCAAACGGAAATTGAGCGCGATTACTACTATGAAAACGGAAGTGTTTATTCCTCTTTTATGAATGTGCCCAATGCACTAAATATTCATGGCGCCATAGGTTATTGGGCTTTTGCCAACAGGCTGAGAATGGAAGCCACTTTCATGAGTCTCAACTGCCTGACTGGAGATGATATCCGCTCCTACAACAGACCACAACCCACCAACAAAATGGAAGTAAGCCAAGTAGGAGCCTGGATCCAATACTTTATCAAATCAGATCAGGGATTGGGAGCTTTGGCCTATTTCAACCAAACTATCAGTGGCAGAAACATGGGAAAAGCGACCACTATCGGTGTCGGCCTTACTTATCAGTTTAAAGTTTATTAATCCTCCTTTGGCTATGAAAAATTTCAAAAATTACATATCAGGCATCATAGTTCTATCTTTAATTACAACCTCCTGCATCGAAGAGACCCCAAATTATTACGAATTCGAGGGATATGAATTCGAAAGACTGGATGAAAACGGTGGGACTTGGAAAACCATTTTGGTCGCCGATCCATCTCAGATAAATATTCCCGAGCCTGAGGCAATAAGTTCTGCAGCCTATCAAGCGGAGCTTAATGCTTTGAAACAACAGATGTCGGAACTGACAGCTTCCCAAATAGAGGCTGTCCAATACTGGACCAACAATCCGGTTTTGAGATGGAATGAAATCGCTTTAGAACTAGCGGCAAAGTATAATCTTATCCCAGGTCCAAATGCCGACGGAACATACACACTTCCAAATCCTACTAACCCTGTAGGTCCTCCTGCATTTCCATTCGCCCATCCTCCATATACAAGCAGGATGTTGGCTTATCTAAGTGTGGCACAATTTGATGCTTTGGTGGTCAATTGGCATTACAAATACCAATATAACCGAAAGGCACCGTACATGGTCGACAATGCCGTAAAACCAGCCTATACCCCTAGCCAACTTCCTTCCTATCCCTCAGATGGAGCCAGTGTAGCCCTCGTGTCCAAAGAAATCCTGGTGGCAATGTTTCCACTTGAAGCCATTTACCTGGACAATAAATACAAAGAACACATTGCAAGCCTGATTCATGCCGGTATCAATGTCACAAGCGATATCGAAGCCGGAATAGTCATTGGCAATGAAGTAGTCAAACTGGCAAAACAACGTGCCTCCACTGATGGCATGGCTAAAGCTCAAACCCCAAAGCCAGTATCGGATTCTATTGCCAATGCTGCGTTCGAAAGGTTTGGATGGAAATGGCAGAATATGGAAACACCTCAAAGACCTGTTGGCTTGGCCCCTTTATTTGGTCAGGTGAAAATGTGGAATGTCCCCACTGTGGAAGAAGTCAGGCCCGGACCTCCTCCTGCTCCGGGGTCAGCAGAATTCGAAACCGATGCCTTGGAGATCAAGAAGTTTGCATCCCATATGACCATCGCACAACGCCGAATCGCTAACTGGTGGGAGGATGGTATCGGTTCCTACACACCTCCGGGACATTGGAATAGATTTGCAAAAGATGCAATAGTGAAGGCAAAATTAAATCCATTAAGATCCGCCAGGGTATTTGCCTATTTGAACACTGCCATCATGGATGCAGGGGTAGCATGTTGGGATACAAAATACTATTATCATTATCCTAGGCCAATAGAGACGATTCCGGGATTTAAAACAATACTTGGTACACCCAATTTTCCAGCATATACCTCAGGCCACAGTACTTTCTCTGCTGCAGGAGCAGAAGTACTTGCTCATTTCTTCCCAGCAGATGCTGCTCAGTTCAGGGCTTGGGCAGAAGAAGCCGCTGTATCCAGACTTTATGGTGGGATTCATTACCGATTTGATGCTGAAGTGGGAATCACTCAAGGTAAAAACGTAGGTGCCTATGCAGTCAATAGGGCCAAGAATGATGGCGCTCAATAATTTTCAATGGGTTTGATTGTTATACATCCCCGGTCCAATTCACTTTGAGACCGGGGCTGTTTTTTACCCAACCTTGACAGGTTGCTCAATTTCTTTCTTCAAGCTCTTTGATGCCAATACTATGAGGGCTATCGAAAGTATGAAAAGCAATGCGGCAATAACGGCCAAAACATATACTTCATCTTTGAAATTATTCCATGCAAATAAACCTAGTGAAGTCAAAGTCACTGTAAACATAAAGAACATGGGAATGGTCACGAATGTAGCATTCACCTTTTGTCTGATCAACCAAACTGCAATCGTCAATAGCGCCAAGGCTGCCAATAATTGGTTAGCAGAACCGAAAATGGGCCAAAGTGTGGTAAAACTTCCTGAAGCCAACAATAAAATAGACAGAACAACCACTACCGAAGTGGATATATATCTATTTTGAGAAATCTTATTTCCAATAGGGTTTTTCACATCTTCGAAATATTCCTGCAAAGTAAATCTTGCCAACCTTGTACAAGTATCCAAGGTGGTCAAGGCAAAAGCAGAAACTGTGAGTGCCACAAATCCAACCGCAAACTGTTCAGAAATCCCCAAAGAAGAAATCATACTCCCCAAACCTGTTGCAAACAAACTGACCGGGCCTTCCTCTCCCAGCCTGCTCAGATATTCCCCTCTGCTCAAAACGACCACAGCACCTACAGAAATAATCGCCAAAAAAGATTCAATCAACATCCCCCCATAGCCGACGATTTTGGCGTCACTTTCCTTATCCAATTGCTTGGAAGTGGTCCCAGATGCCACCAGAGAATGAAAACCGGAAATGGCCCCACAGGCAATAGTTACAAACAAAACAGGAAACAAATAACCCAAATTATCTGCTGAAATGTGGATTTGGTTTTCCATTTTGATTTCAGGATTGGAGATAAATACACCGATAACAGCAGAAATCATCAGCCCGTATAGTAAAAAACTATTCAAATAATCCCTCGGTTGAAGCAAAAATGCCACAGGGGTGACAGAAGCAAAAAAGGCATACCCAAGCAACAAATAAATCCAAAGCTGATAATCTAGAGCAAATGGAAGTTGCATTCCCAGATATACAAAATAATACATCAAGCCTACTCCGATTGTTGTATTGATGATAAATGAAGTTTTGCTTCCTCCAAAGAATTTGTTGACATAACCAAAAACTATTGCGAGCAGCATGAATAAAATGGAGGCAGAAGCTACACCGGGATTACTGACAAAAGTCTTTGCTATAATATCTGAAAAAACACCAATTACCAGAATCAAAGTGGAAAAACTGAAAATTATAAATAGCTGTTTTCCACTTTTCCCAATATTATTCTGAATGATTACACCGATGGATTTCCCTTGGTTCCTAAGGGATGCGGCCATACTTCCCAAATCATGAATAGCACCAAAGAAAATCCCCCCAACCAAAATCCAAATCACAGCCGGAATCCATCCAAAAGTAACCGCAATGATGGGCCCGACGATCGGTCCCGCCCCAGCTATAGAAGCAAAATGATGACCCAAAACCACTATAGGCTTACTGGGAACATAATCTATCCCATCTTCATAAAGGTGAGATGGAGCCTTTCGTTTATCATCCAGGCCAAATTTCTTGTAGGCAAATTTTCCATAGGTAAAGTAAGCTATGATAAGAATTATACCAGAGATAACAAGTAAGATTGGGAGCGTCATTTTATTTTGGGTTAATAAACCTTGAATTTCCTCCAATTCATTCAAATAACAAATTTAAATCTCAGGTTTTAAGACCAAGGCAAATAAAAGTATGGCATTTTTTATAGTTACCATAACCTCTATGCTTCCTTTGAAAAATGAAGTTCTATGCCGAATTTTATTTAACGGATAATACCTATAAATTTGTACTCCCCAAAACACAGGTTTTGGAGATAAAGAAAAAACAATATGGCTTGGTTTAAAAGGACAGATAAAGGAATAAAAACCTCCACTGAGGAAAAAAAAGATACCCCGGATGGATTGTGGTTTAAGACACCCCAAGGTAATATTATCCATACAAGAGAGCTCAAAAACAATTCATACGTATGTCCGGACGATGACTTCCATGTCAAAATCGGATCTAAAGAATACTTTGAAATTCTTTTTGATGGGAATAAGTTCAAAGAACTTGATGCAGAGATGAAATCGGGAGATCCCTTGAATTTTGTCGATACCAAACCTTATAAAGGCAGGATCACTGCCACGATCCAAAAGACTGAATTGAATGATGCCGTCAGGACAGCAACCGGAAAGATGAATGAACTTGACCTTGTCGTTGCCTGTATGGATTTCAATTTTATCGGTGGTTCAATGGGATCTGTTGTCGGTGAAAAAATTGCTAGGGCAATTGATTACTCTCTAAAAAACAAAATTCCATTTTTGATGATCTCCAAATCAGGTGGCGCCAGGATGATGGAAGCCGGATTCAGTTTGATGCAAATGGCAAAGACCTCCGCCAAATTAGCTCTTTTGGAGAAAGCAGCAATCCCTTATATTTCATTATTGACCGATCCTACTACAGGCGGGGTGACAGCTTCTTATGCCATGTTGGGCGATTTTAATATAGCTGAACCCGAAGCCCTAATTGGATTTGCAGGTCCAAGAGTGATCAGGGAAACAATCGGGAAAGATTTACCAAAAGGTTTTCAAAGTTCTGAATTTGTATTGGAACACGGTTTCTTGGATTTTATCATCGACAGGAGGCAGTTGAAAAACAGATTGACCACTCTTCTAAACCTTCTGAGGAATTAGGAAGTTATTCATTCAAATTGAAAAAAAGGTGTACCTCAAAAATCAGGTTCTTTTTGGTCGATTATATTGATTAATAAATATATTTGTGTTCCCAAACCGGGCTTAATACTGAAATTAAAAAGTAAAATAATCATTAAATGGGTTCAGTAATTATTACCTCAATAGTAGCATTTACGCTTATCATCTTGCTACTCGTTTTTATCTTGTTGTTTGCCCAGTCTAAGCTAGTTGCTTCAGGTGATGTCAAAATCATTGTAAACGGGGACGAAAGTAACCCGATTGTTGCGTCAGCAGGCTCGACCCTTTTGAGCACACTTGGTGGCAAAAAAATCTTCTTGCCTTCTGCTTGTGGTGGTGGTGGTACTTGCGCCATGTGTAAGTGTGTCATCGAAGAAGGCGGTGGTGAAGTTCTTCCCACAGAAGAAGGCCACTTAAGCCGTGCTGAAAAACAAGGCAATGTGAGACTTTCTTGCCAAGTTAAGGTCAAACAAGACATGAAGATCAGGATTCCGGAAGAAATTTTCGGAATCAAGAAGTGGGAATGTGAAGTTATGTCCAACTACAACGTATCTACTTTCATCAAAGAATTTAAAGTGAAATTGCCTGAGGGTGAAACACTTCATTTCGAATCCGGTGGATATATTCAGATTGATGTGCCTGTGATTACAGTCAATTTCAAAGAAATGGACATCACTCCTCATCCGGATTTGGGACACCCTGCAGATGTCTACAAAAGTGATTGGGATAAATTTGGTCTGTGGGATTTGGTGATGAAAAATGATGAAGAGCTCTTCAGAGCATATTCAATGGCCAACCACCCTGCTGAAGGAAATATTGTCATGCTGACTATACGAATCGCTACCCCACCTTGGGATAGAGCCAACAACAAATGGATGGATGTCAATCCAGGTGTGTGTTCTTCTTATGTATTCTCCAGGAAGCCTGGAGATAAGGTAACTATTTCAGGGCCTTATGGTGAATTCCACATCAACCCTACTCAAAGGGAGATGATTTATATTGGTGGTGGTGCAGGTATGGCTCCGTTAAGATCTCATATTTTCCACTTGTTCCACACTGAAAAAACTGATAGAAAAGTTTCCTATTGGTATGGAGGTAGGTCAAAAAAGGAATTGTTTTACACTCCTCAATTCCGTGACATTGAAAAAGATTTCCCGAATTTCACTTTTAACATCGGTCTATCAGAGCCCTTACCTGAGGATAATTGGAAAATCAAAAAAAATCTCAATGACGTTGAAGCCGACGGATATGTAGGATTTATCCACCAGGTGCTTTATGACAATTATCTTAAAAACCATCCTGAACCAGATGAGATCGAATATTACCTTTGTGGTCCTCCATTGATGAATGCAGCAGTTCTTAAACTGTTGGATGATATGGGAATTCCCAAAGAGAATATCCGATTTGATGACTTTGGAGGTTAATCGAAATATCAAGAGTCCCGCAATAGCGGGACTTTTTTATTTCCCTCTGGATTTTTTAATTATTTTTGGACAGCCTTTACCTCAAGTCCATGAATATTCGACCATACTTTGACCCTATCCCAGAATTCATCACCACACAGAAATACAGCTCCAATTCATTTTTCAATTTCATCCACTTTCACGGTGAGACTTTCCCAGATTTGAAAGGCTTGCAAATAGCCATCATCGGTTTAGTCGAAAATCGTGGCATGCCCAAAGGTGAAAGTATAGAAAGGAGTGCTTCTGAGGTTCGCGATAAACTCTTCCACTTAAAAAAAGGACATGGACTTTACAAAATAGCGGACTTGGGTGATTTGAAAATGGGGCAAACCAGAGAGGAATCCATCCAAATCATGGCCACTGTAGGTGAATACCTAATCAAAAAACAAATTCTCCCTATTTTCATAGGAGGGACACATGACCTAGATCTTGGCCAATATCTTTCCTACCAAAACCTCGAAAAACTTGTTTCCATGGTAACTGTCGATGCGAAAGTGGACATGGATGAAGAGGGTAAACCATTTGAAAACCATTCACAGGAAATCATTCTGCACCAACCAAATTTCCTTTTTAACTATAGCCACTTAGGCTATCAGAGTTTTTTGGTGGACAAAGATCTCACCGGAGTAATGGAAAAGCTTTATTTCGACCACATCCGACTTGGACATGTCAGGAGCAATTTCAAAGAAATAGAACCTCTCATTAGAAATGCAGATTTATTGAGCTTTGATGTCTGTGCAATTCAATCTTCTGATGCACCCGGTGCAGCAGATGCACAGGTATTTGGACTTTCAGGGGAGGAAGCATGTCAGATCTGTAAGTTTGCCGGGATGAATGAAAAACTTTCCTCTTTTGGTATTTTTGGTTACCAACCCTATTATGATGACAATAGAAACAAGACTGCCTCTGTCATTGCAACGATGGTTTGGTATTTCATCGAAGGCTTTTATGACCGAAAAGACACATTGTCTTTCAAGGGAAATGACTATGTCAAATATACAGTATCTTTAGATTTCAAACCCTCTACATTGGTTTTCTACAAGAGCAAAAGGAGCGAAAAATGGTGGATGGAAATCCCCCACCAAGATCAGGATAAATTTGACCGAAATACCATCATCCCTTGTAGTTACCAAGATTACCAAACAGCCCAGTCCGGAGAAATTCCGGAAAGGTGGGTCAATGCCCAGATAAAGCTACTTTGATGAAGACTTATACCAGGCAACAATTGGCCTTACGCAACGGCCAGGATAAACCGGAAATATGGGTGGCGTACCACGGTGAAATTTATGATGTATCTGAATCCAGATTATGGAAAAACGGGAAACATTATGAGCACTGGGCAGGCCAAGACCTTACCGATGAACTTCCGGATGCACCACATACCGCTGAGGTATTTAGAAAATTTAAAACAATTGGGCTTTTGACAGAATGATATGATATTGATAGCGGATAGCGGTGCCAGTAAAACAGACTGGAGAGCCATAAACAAAAATGGCGAAATCAGTCAACATCGAGGTATTGGATTCAATCCAAATTACCAAACGGCTGAAGAAATGGCAAATGAGCTACAAGAGGATTATTTGTTGAACCTAAGAGACCAAATCGACACCATCTATTACTACGGTGCCGGTTGTACTTCGCAAAAAAACAGGCTTCAGGTAACGAATGCACTCCGGAGCATTTACAAAAAAGCAGAAATCAATGTCGATCATGATCTCATGGCTGCTGCAAGAGCCACCTGTGGTAACCAACCCGGCATCGCCTGCATTTTGGGTACCGGATCAAATAGCTGTGATTATGACGGTGAATTTATCATCAACAAAAGACCTGCGCCAGGATATATTCTCGGTGATGAAGGTGGAGGAGCTTATATTGGAAGAAAATTTCTTCAGGATTTTATCCATGAAGAGATGCCGAAAAAACTCAGGGAAAAAGTGTTGCAGAAGTTTCAGCTCGATAACCAAACCATCATAGAAAATGTCTACCAAAGACCTTTTCCAGGAAGGTATATGGCGAGTTTTTGCAGGTTTATATCTGACCATATTGCCGATCCCTACTGCTATATGCTGTATTACAATTCATTTCAGGATTTTTTCAAAAAAACTGTCATGAAATATGATGACTATAAAAACAAACAGGTAAGCTTTGTCGGATCCATCGCCTTTTACAACAGTGACATTCTGAGAAATGCTGCCTATGATGCAGATATCCATGTCAACCTTATTTTGGAAGGACCTATTGCAGGATTAACCCTTTACCACAAAGAACTACTATGAATACGACCGAAAGCAGCTCTCTCCATGACAATCTGGAGCAAATGGATATTCTTTCCTTATTGGAAAAAATCAATGAGGAAGATAAAAAAGTGGCCTTTGCTGTAGAAAAACAAATCAAAGCTATAGAAGCCCTTGTGGAAGAGATTGTCCCAAGAATGAAGAAAGGAGGAAGACTTTTCTATATCGGTGCCGGTACAAGCGGAAGACTTGGAATCTTGGATGCTTCCGAGTGCCCTCCTACCTATGGCGTCCCTCATGATTGGGTTGTAGGAATCATAGCAGGAGGTGACATGGCAATCAGAAAAGCTGTTGAAAATGCAGAAGATGATCCCAATCAGGCATGGTCAGATATCCAAAAATTCGGATTCAACAAGGAAGATACCGTGATCGGAATAGCCGCTTCGGGTACTACTCCTTATGTAATCGGTGGAGTTGAGGCGGCAAGAGCCGCCGGACTCCTTACGGGATGCATTACTTGTAACGATGATTCCCCACTTTCCAAAGCAGTCCAATTCCCAATCCAAGTCGTTGCAGGCCCTGAATTTGTAACAGGAAGTACACGTATGAAAGCAGGAACAGCCCAAAAATTGGTACTGAACATGATCTCGACAACTACCATGATCAAATTAGGTAGAGTAAAAGGCAACAAAATGGTGGACATGCAACTTTCAAACAAGAAGCTTGTAAACCGCGGAATTAGAATGATAATGGAGTCGACAGGTATTGCAGAAGATGAGGCCAAAGATTTATTAATGAAATTTGGCTCAGTTCGTTCAGCCGTAGAGGCTTTCTTTAAGAAGAGTTGAGCGGTACTCTGATTATTATGGAACTTTGCCTATCTTTGCATCCCTTTTAGATTCAGCCACTTAGTCAGCAATCCAAAAGGTCAAAACTTAATACAGCAGAGATGCTGCAACACAATGAAAAAAGACAATAATAGAAGTTCAGGTTCGAGAAACGAAGGCAACTCCAAACCTTACAAAGGAGGTAGTAAATCAGAAGGAAAAAAGAGTTTTTCTGACAAGAAGGATTTTGGAAGTTCAAAGCCATTCGGAGAAAGAAAATTTGACAAAAAGCCTGATTATTCTAAAGGAGAGGGAAGCGCCCGCCCATTCTCAGAAAAAGGTAAATTCGAAGGAAAAAAAGACTATTCCGACAAAAAGGAATTCAGGGGTTCAAAACCAGAGGGGGAAAGGAAATTTGATAAAAAACCAGGGTATTCCAAAGGTGAAGGCTCACCTCGACCTTATGGAGACAAAGGGAAATTTGAAGGAAAGAAGGATTATTCAGACAAAAAAGATTTCAAAAGCTTCAAATCCGAGGGGGAAAGAAAGTTTGACAAAAAACCAAGTTATTCTAAGGGTGAAGGCTCACCACGTCCCTACGGAGACAAAGGAAGATATGAAGGGAAAAATGATTACTCTGACAAAAAACCATTTTCTAAATCGCAAGGCGAAAGGCCCGAAAGACGCTTTGGAAGCAAAAGCGGTTCCCCGTTTAGCAACAAAAGAACTGAAGAATTTGATGAGTTTGAAGATTTCAATGAACCATCAGGCAACAAAGGTCCAAGAAAACCCAGATTGGATGAAGAAAGATCAGCTAGAAGAGCTGAAAGCAGAAATGATTTTCGAAAGGTAGAAAGCAAGAATTCAGGTGAAGAGGAATTTGAGGGAATCAGAGACCTATCTCAAAAAAAAGGACCCGGAAAATCAAAATACGAAGGACAATTTCCTGAAAAAAATAAAGATAATACCAAAGAAAATCGTCAGGCCGATTCTCCTTATAAAAAATCAGAAAGATTTTCTAAAGAAGATAAACCAGCTTTTGGAAAAAGAAATCCTGAAGGAGGATCAAATAAAAAACCTATAGCCGAAGAAGAATTCAAAAGTGTCTATCGTGGCAGAGGAAAGGATGAAAAACCTATATATGAAAAAATCCTTAAATCGGATCTTCCAAAAGAAACAGGATTTCAAAAAAAGTTAAGGAAACCATTTACTGACGATATTTCAGGACAAAGGCCTAATTATAATTTTGAAAAACTGGAAAAGAACCATAATCCTAAAGTACAGTCAGATTCACTCAGGTTGAATAAATTTATCGCTAACTCCGGTATTTGTTCCAGAAGGGAAGCTGACGTCTTGATCCAACATGGAGAAATTCAAGTAAACGGTGAAGTAGTCACTGAATTGGGACATAAAGTAAACCGGACAGACAAAGTTATCTATAAGGGAAAAAACATCAATCCTGAAAAGCCTGTCTACCTGTTATTGAACAAACCGAAGGACTTTATCACCACCACAGAAGATCCAATGGACAGGAAAACGGTCATGCACCTGATTTCAAATGCATGTGACGAGAGGGTATTTCCAGTGGGGAGATTGGATAGGAATACAACAGGCTTGTTACTGTTTACCAATGACGGAGAACTCGCTGCCAAGCTTTCTCATCCATCCAACAATGTCAAGAAAATCTATCAAGTTACTTTAAACAGGCCATTGACTGCCAATGACGAAAAGGAAATTCTGGAAGGAATAACTTTGGAAGACGGACCAGCCAAGGTAGATGACATGCAGGTACTTTCCAAAGACAGGACAATACTCGGACTAGAAATCCATTTGGGGAGAAACAGGATTGTGAGAAGGATCTTTGCTCACTTTGGTTACGAGGTAGAAGCATTGGACCGGGTCATTTTTGCAGGATTGGATAAAAAGGATCTTCCAAGAGGAAAATATAGGTTCCTTTCCGAAAAAGAGGTCATTCAACTCAAATACTTCCTTTGATAAAAAGTAAAATCAAAAAAATAAGGCCTTGGACTGATCCAAGGCCTTTTTGTTTGGTTTAGTTTTCACACAATTATTTCGCTGCCATCAATTGAGCGAATCCATCGCTGCTTTTTACGTAGAATTCAACCCTTGCGGTAGGATTTACACGCTCGAATCTGTACAACTTTTGGAATCCAATTGAATCGTCTATTTTCTCCTCATGGACCAATTTGTCATTTTCAAATACCAAAACTGATAAATCTGAAGGAAGAAGTGCGTTGACAAGCAACTTGTACCTATTTTCCTCAACTTTTTCAAGTTTGGTATAAACCAAAGGAGAGGCCTCTCTATCATTGAGATCCATTTCCAGTTGGTCCACGACTACATTGTTTTCATAAACTGCCATGGAATATACCCCGGCTTCAAGTTTTGAAAAATCATAGTATTTCGCAAAGGCATTTTCAGAAACGATTTTGTCTTTTTGGACAAGGAAATTGTTTTCGTCAAAAATCTTTACTGTAACAGTTTTAGCTTGGTTCAAGCCATAAAGTAGCTGAACTTTGCTCTCGTCCACTTTTCTAAGTGTCACCGGTGATTCTGAAGTTTTCTCAGAACCTGCCTCGTTTGCCATAGCGCTTACTGAAACGCTTGCAGCAAGAATCATTGTTGCAATGAATGCTTTCATAGTAATAAAATTTAGTTGGTTTAAGAAATTTTTTATGATTTTAACCTCGGGTGGATTTCTCCATTTTTAAACAATTTGAGGTCGGTTACTCGGGGGTGAGTTGAAGTCATTTGGTATTTGACTTCGATGCAAACATAGATAGTATAGCTGTGCATTACAAATATTTCAACAAAAAATATTTATATTGAGTATTTGGCAATAAAATAAAATAAATTTTAATGAATCAATAATTAACTTTAATTTTCTCGGAATCGATGTCGCATAGTACCGATATGTTGCGTTTTGCAAAAAAACCAAATAATATTTTTTTTATGTATATACATACAAAAGCAAAAAAAATGAGCAAAGCGGTAAGGCCTTGCTCTTTAATTATATACAATTTTTGAGACTTTTTCTTTATTTGATACTTTTACCTGCATCAGCCAATGCCTTGGAATCAAAATTTCCAAGCAATTCTACAACCATCAAATCTCCTTCTTTGTCATTCAGCAGGACGACTACATCGCTTATCATCCTGTCTCCTTTTGTAAAAATCAACATTCCACTTCCTTTATCACTTGTTTCCATCATCAATTCATACTTTTCTTTTTCCAATGATTTATGGAGTGCTTTGAATTCTGTCTGACCATTGGGGCTATTTTCAGGAAGTTTGAATAATTTGACCCTCTCAAGAGATTTAACAATTCCTTCTACTTTGGCTTCATCCAATTTCACATTAAATCCTTCAGCGAAGTTCATGAAGTTGCCACCGATATCCATATGAAAGAAGTCTTCATTGGCTTTGTACTTTTGATAAAGTGCATCGACACTTTTGCTTTGTGCGTTTGCCATATGTGCAAACATGGCTAGAGAGATAATTAACAGTAGTTTTTTCATTGGTTTTTGGTTTGATTATTTCTTATTATTTTCTTTTTGATACTCTTTCATTCCCGGCATATTGGTTTTTTCAGCGAGGATATTGAGATCCTGATAGGTGAAACTTCCAAGCATACTCAATAAAGTAAAACTTTCTCCTGAGCCGGAAATCATCAGAAATTCCTTGACCAAGCCATTTTCTTCCCTGACCATGAACTTTACGTTTGATCCTTTGTCGGCAACATCCATCAAGTCTTCATATTTGTTTTTGTTGAGGGTATTCATGGCCTCTTGGTAAAGGCTTTTGCCATTGGTGGTTTCGGTGGAAAGAATCCTGATTCCCCTGACCTTGGATATCAACTCCCCCAAATCCTCTGTTTCCTGATCGGAATCTTCTCCAGCCGACTTAAGGAATCCACCTGCCATCTGCATCATTTTAGGGCTGATATACACCCTGGAAAAATTCTCATCCTCCATATACTTGGAAAAGAATTTTGAAATGGCATCGTCCTGAGCATTTACACCCGTCACCAGGAGAGTCAGCAGGATAAATGGAATTACTTTTTTCATCATTGTCTTGATTCTTTAATATTGAATATTTCTTGTGTTGTGTTCAGATGTCTAAATTCTTCCATAGCTCCAAGACTTTGAGTTCCTTTTTGCATGTTGGTTTGAATCAGGTTAAATGCCTGCATCACTTGTTCAAAAGCCTCTTTTTCAGCCTTTTTTTCTTGGTATCTATAAACCACAGATCCAACAGTCAGGAAAATGATAAAAAGAGCAGCGATTCTAAACCAAAGCATGGTTGACTTTCTCGTTTTAGTTTTAAAATCAAACTCCCTAGGCTGTTGGTCTGAAATCTCTTTGATCCCTAGAAAAAACTTTTTTTCAGCATCAAAGCCTTCTGCATCTGGCAGGAGAATCCGGATTTCTCTTTCTTCCTCAAGAGTGGTCTCTCCTTCCCAATAT
>NZ_CDSBKL010000011.1:0-27003 GCF_977115555.1 Aquiflexum sp. | reverse complement strand
AGTAGATTTGGAGGCTGTTTCATCACAGCCCGGTTTCTGGAATGATTCTGATGAAGCGGAGAAAACAATGAAGCAGATTCAGGCAAAAAAAGCATGGACTGCCCCTTATGAAAAAGTAGAAACCAGCCTTCAGGATCTGGAAGTTCTATTTGACTTTTACTCCATGGACGAAGTTTCTGAAGAAGAAATGAAGTCTGAATACAAAAAAGTACTTGGCGAGGTGGAAGACCTTGAACTCAAAAAAATGCTCAGCAGCGAGGAAGACCAACTCAATGCAGTGCTTGAAATCAATCCTGGTGCCGGCGGAACGGAAAGTAACGATTGGGCTTCCATTTTGATGAGAATGTACATCATGTGGGGAGAAAAAAATGGTTATAAAGTCCGGGAGGTGGATTTACAGGAAGGTGAAGTTGCAGGTATCAAATCCTGTACCTTGGAGTTTGAAGGTCCTTTAGCTTACGGATTCCTCAAATCTGAGATCGGTGTTCACCGCTTGGTGAGGATTTCGCCTTTTGATAGCAATGGAAGAAGACATACCTCATTTGCCTCTGTATATGCCTATCCTGAAGTCGATGACACCATCGAGATAGACATCAATCCTGCAGATGTGGAACTTCATACTTCCCGCTCGGGCGGTGCAGGAGGACAAAATGTCAACAAGGTCGAAACCAAAGTTCAACTGACCCACAAACCTACCGGCATTGTTGTTGTTTGCCAGATAGAGCGGTCACAGCTTGCCAACAGAGAAAAAGCCATGCAAATGTTGAAATCAAGGCTCTATCAATTGGAAATGGAGAAAAGGAATGCTGAGCGGGCGAAAGTAGAATCCGGGAAATTGAGGATTGATTTTGGCTCTCAGATCCGAAACTATGTCCTCCACCCTTACAAATTGGTAAAAGACGCGAGAACCGGATACGAAACTTCAGACACACAGAGTGTATTGGATGGTAACATCAATGAGTTTATAAAGGCATTTTTGCTTGCACAAAGCGAAGAAGAAGCTAACCAAGATTGATCTTTTTGACTTTACAATCCTGGTTCAGACAAGTTCTGGATCGGGATTGCTTTATTTCTAACCGAACTTCTTCATGAGATTTTTACCTCCATTCTTTACGTTGGATTATTTTCTCCTTTGTCTGAGTTCGTTCTTGTTTTTTTCAAGCTTCAATATGATCATCCCGGAACTCCCCTCCTACCTGAGTTCTTTGGGTGGCGAGGATTACAAGGGATTGATTATTGCCCTATTTACACTTTCTGCAGGACTTTCCAGACCGTTTAGCGGTAAGTTGGCTGACAAAATCGGTCGGATTCCGGTAATGGTTTTTGGTGCCTCTGTCTGCATTATTGCTAGTTTGTCTTATCCTATCGTCACCTCAGTGGCAGGTTTTCTGTTTTTAAGGTTCATGCATGGTTTTTCCACAGGATTTACTCCAACGGGTACTTCTGCTTACGTGGCAGACATTGTCCCCTTCAACAGACGTGGGGAAGCTATGGGTATCCAATCCTTGTTTGGGTCTTTAGGAATGGCTGCAGGTCCGGCAACAGGTGGATACATCGGCTCAATTTGGGGAATTCAACCTCTTTTTTATACCTCAGCGTTCACGGCCATTCTCTCCATTCTGATTTTGATCAGGTTAAAAAAGACTGTCGCCAAACCGGAAAAATTCCATTTCAGGTTATTGAAATTGAAGCGGGATGAAGTCATAGAAAAAAGAGTTTTGGTCCCATCTCTGATTTTGTTTTTGACCGTGTTTTCATTTGGGGCAGTACTCACCATAATTCCCGATTTTTCGGAACATCTGGGAATCCTCAACAAAGGACTTTTCTTTGCCGTTTTCACACTCTCATCTTTAGGAATCAGGATCATTGCCGGCCGTGCTTCAGACAAGTATGGAAGAATTCCCGTAATGATTTTGGCATCTCTTTCTATGGGAATAGCGATGTTCCTGATAGGGTTTGCGGAATCAAAAATGATGTTCCTTTTAGGAGGAGTAATTTTCGGATGCTCTGTGGGAATGAATTCTCCGACCATTTCAGCATGGACGATTGACCTTTCTATGGATAAATTTAGGGGAAGGGCATTGGCTACAATGTACATTGCGATGGAGTCAGGAATAGGCATCGGCGCTTTGGTATCCGGTTTTGTGTTTGCCAATAAATCGGAAAATTTCCCTTTGGTTTTTTCTATAGCAGGAATATTTTCATTGACCGCTTTCACCATCCTGCTATTTTTGAAGAATACTAAAAAAACCGAATTGAGACACTAAACCAATAATATTATAATTCAAGAGCTGAAAAATACCATTTTCCAAAAAACCTGATAAAAAAGTTAAATTAATTGGTTTAATATGAATTATTAGAATTTTTTTACAATTTATTTTATTATTAAAGCATTTTATTTTGTTTGAAAATATTATTTTTAGGATCGCTTATAAATTGATTATCTGAATGTTAGTCTGGAACAATAAGTTTACTCTTCTATATTTTTCAACGGTCATTATTGCAATTACATTTCTTCTGTCCGGTAAAGAAGTTGGTTTTTTCATATTCAATTTATCTACGCTCCCTATTCTGATATTTGGACTTTTATATAAGTTCAAAAAAAATCCCCATCCATTAATGTCATTGATGATAGTGGCATCAATATTTTCATTTTCTGGCGATTTTTTAATGTTACTTGATATTGAAGAAACCCTTTTCAAGACAATCGGAATTTGTACTTTCATTGTGGCACAGACCAGCTATGGCTTATTGTATATTCATTCTGCACAATATTCCGAGAAAAACTTCAGGCCATCTTTAATGAAAAGATGGCCTGAAATCATTGCTCTTATATCCTTGGGAATCTATGCTGCCATTGTCTTGGAGTACACCAATGAGTTTTTCCTGCCGGGGCTGCTATATTCGTTTTTTGGTATCTCTACTTTCGTATTGGCAATGAACAGAAGATTTTATGTAAGTCGTCGCAGTTTTGCTCTTGTGATTACCGGTGCATTTTTTTTTATCCTTAGTGCTTCACTCACTGGATTTGACCTATATGCTTTAAACAAAATAAGGCACGCAACAGCAATTTTCTTTTACTCAGGAGGGCATTTCCTTTGTAGTTATGGAATCCTTACCCAAATCGAAGAAATAATCAACAAAGAAATCCCTGTCAAGTCGATTTTTGAATGAGCCTTACGGGTTGTGCAAAAATCCGTTTTTTCTTGGAATAGGCATGATTTCTATTTGCCTACCATTAAGATAAGTAACTTTTTCCCCGTCAAAAAATGCTCCTTCCTCCAACTGGACCCTTAGCTCTTTATTCCACTCCTTTAGAAAAACCACTGCATTTAACTCTATTGCATAAACAGTGTTGGGATACAAAGGATAATCGCCTGCACCGGGAGTATCTCCCTGATTATCCCACATGCCAATAGTAGGCCCGGAAGCGTGTCCATGCATACCAAGCGGATGCGAATATATGCTGCCTTTTATTCCTTCAGATTCCATCACTTTCCTAGTTTCTCTGAGGATCTGGTTTCCGGTGCGACCTGTCACAAACTGCGAAGTGAGGATATCCTGAAGCCTATTCCCTACTTTCATTGCGTCTTTGAGGTATTGGGGAACTTCATTTTCACCAAGTTTTAGGACATATGCTAGTTGTTGCGTGTCGGTATTCAACCTTAAATATGAAATTCCAAAATCTATATGAAGCATATCTCCGGGCATGATGACTTCAGAGTCTGCTTTGACTGCAAAAGACCTCAATTGGCCCTGTGATGCAGGATCTGCCCTTTGGATATCTACAGATGGATGAAACCAAGTATCTAGTTTAAGCTCTTTGATCCTCTCCCTATACCACCATACCACATCATCAGTGGTGGTGACACCCGGGGTAATCACTTTCTCTGAAAGCCCATCGGCTATGATGTTATTGGCAATGGTCTGTAAATGCCGATAGGTTGCCATTTCAGAAGGAGTTCTTGTTTCTAACCATCCCACTGCCAGATTTTGTGCAGAAGTGATTTTATTTTGGAAATTTTCAGGAAGATATGATATCAGGGTATTGTATTCTGTGACATTGAGTCCATCAGCATGTCCAAAATCTTTGGCGATGTTTAAACCGATTTTCTTTGGATTTTTCTCGATGATCAATTCTGAAAGTCGCTTCCATTGGTCAGGTTGGCTTTCCGGGTCCCAGGCCTTTTTAAAAGATTTTCCCACATCATATCTTGCTACGGCATATGTTTCCACAGTGGCTGAACCTGGTGCTTTGTAAAGCACCAGCATAGTTCGTCTCCGAGCAGCGTGCCAAGTTGCCGGCAAAAAAGTCTTGATGACCGGATCTTCATTATATTCCCTAGATATGATCACCCACATGTCTATCTCCGTCCTGTCCATCAGTGTAGGCAAAAGAGTTTGGATACGCTCCTCAAGCCAACTATCGATGACAGCTGCCTGATCTCTTTGGCTTAAGATATGTGGAGATTGGGCTAGAAGGATTGTGCCGAATCCAATAAACAATGTGATGGCAAGCAAGAATTTTCTCATATCAGTTTCCGAATTTAATTTCGGAAAATAGAAAGAAAACTCAATATTAAAAAGGCAAACTATGCCACTGAAATATTACTTCCATGCTTAAGGAGTAACCGTTGACTAAGTTTATGAAATCGGTACAAAAGCATGATCCCAGTCACAGTCAGTCCAATGAGTAGTCCAACCCAGATCCCTATTTCTTGCATACCAAACCAAAAAGCCAAAATATAACCCAATGGCAACCCAATGACCCAATAAGCAACCAAGGTCACTATGGTAGGTACCCTCACATCGGACATTCCCCTGAGTGCTCCAAGTCCAACGACTTGAATTCCATCAGATAATTGGAAAAATCCTGCAATGATCAACAAAGTAGCACTCATCTGAATCACTGAAGCATCATCAATGTAGAGCGAAGGCAAAAACTCTCTAAAAACGATAAATATGACGGCTGCCACACTCATAAATCCTGCTACCATCACAAAGACTGTAAATCCTGCCTCCCGAAGCGTTCTGATATCATTTCGGCCTAACTGATTACCAACCCTGATCATAGCTGCTGTCGAAAGCCCAGAGGCCATCATGTAGCTGATTGATGCGAGGTTGATGGCTATCTGATGCGCCGCAAGTGCAGTGACACCGATCCAACCCATCATGATGGCTGCTGTACTGAATGCACCAACTTCAAAAATAAACTGAAACCCTGTCGGAACCCCGATTTTAATCAATTTTGATAACATCGGAAAACTCAACTTTTTAAATCCCAAACTGAGGCTGTAAGGCTTATAACGCTTTGAATTCCAAACATAATATGCCATCATCAATCCCATCATTATTCTGGATATCAAAGTAGCCCATCCTGCTCCATTCAATCCAAGTGCAGGAAAACCAAGATTTCCATAGATCATAACCCAATTGAGAAACACATTAACTGCATTGCAAAAGATGGTAATGTACATGGCCTGTTTGGTTTGGGAAAGTCCCTCAGCAAATTGCTTGAAGGTCTGAAAAAACATAAACGGAAGAAGAGAAAAAGTGATAATCGCCAAATATGGAATTGCCAAAATGACGACTTCTTCAGGTTGGTTGAGGTGCTTCAAAAATGGAGATGCCATCAAAATCAAAAAGAACATCATTATCCCACCTGCCATATTGATCGTAAAACCATGGTTAAACAACCTTGAAATGCGCTTAACTTTACCTTTACCGTCAGACATAGCCACCAAAGGCGTCATTGCCATAGATATTCCGATTCCAAACATCAATACCACAAAGAAAATACTGTTGGCCAGAGAAGCCGCAGCCAATGGGACAGCACCAAGCCTTCCTACCATCATGCTGTCTGCCACACCAACCAATACCTGTCCCAACTGGCTTAGCATGACAGGATATGCCAAGTAAAAAGTCCTTGAAAAATTATCCTTGAAATTTGAAATGCCCATTTGGATTGTATCGCTTGTCAGAGATTAAGAATTCTTGCCACCTTCAGAAGTCCTGCTATAGAAATGGCATCTGTAATTTCGCCATCCATTACTTTTTGAATAGCATCTATGAGCGGTAATTTGAGAACCTGTAGCTGTTCGGTTTCCTCAAATTCCGTTTCGCCAGGAGTGAGTTCCTCCGCTAGGTAAACAAACCCTTCTTCGTCCGTCACAGAATTGGAAGTATGTATCCTCATGATTTTCGTCCATTTTGTGGCTGTGAGACCGGTTTCCTCCTTGAGCTCTCTTTTTGCCGATTCAAGAATATCCACATCCAAAAGTCCACCACCCATAGGGATTTCCCAAGAATATTCATCCAGAGTGTATCGGAATTGTCCCACAAGCCAGGTATTGAGGTCTCCGTCTACCGGAACAATAGCCAATGCCTTGTTCTTAAAAGTGACTTTACCGTATATACCGTCTTTGCCGGATGGAATCACCACTTGATGTTCCTCCAGTTTGATCCAGGGATTTTCGTAAATCATTTCTTTGGATTTGGTTTTCCAGGGATTTTCCATGTATGGTTCCAATAAAAAAAGGGTGACTTTTGGCCACCCTTGAGATTTATGTTTAATAAATTTTAAGCAGGGATAGGCAATACTTTACTGTCTTTAAAAGTAGAAAGAATCACCATGGATTGCATGGAATCAACTTCTTTAATTTCACTGACTTTTTCCAGCATCAGTTTTTGATAAGCAGTAATGTCTTTCGCTATGATCTTCAGGATAAAATCTCCTGTACCGGTGATGTGATGACATTCTATCACTTCCTGGATTTCATTGATTTCTTTCATAAAGGCATCAATGTTTCCTTTATTGTGACCGATAAGACTGACCAAAACAAATGTACTCACACCAAGTCCGATTTTTTCAGGATCCAATTTGGCATGATAGCTTTTGATGATTCCGGATTGTTCCAATTTCTTAACTCTTTCCAATGTCGGGGCAGGTGAAAGTCCGATATCTTTTGAAAGTTGGGCATTTGTTATTTTGGCGTTCGCCTGAAGTATCTCCAGTATCTTGCGGTCTATTTTGTCGAATTTCACTTTTATGCTATTATCCATGATTCTTGAATTTTCAAAATATTATGTCGTGCAAAGTTAATATAAATTGATATTGTTTTAAAACAATTAATTACAAAATTAAACCTCATTTGCAAAATATTGTTTACCAATTAGCAACTTTTCAAAATTTTTGCATTGAATTGTTTCAATTTTTAAGAAGTAATTCAAATTATCTCCTGAATTTGATATAACTCTTACGGGAAAACAATCTTAAAGTTTATTCTTTTTGATATAATCTCTTGCTTCCTTGTGGGCAGGGTGTTTTCGTTTGGCATATTTCTTTACCTGATTGAAATAACTCTTTGCCAAAGCCTTGTTATTCTCTTGGTTTGCCATTTTTCCTAAAGCTATCAGGGAATAGAGATAATAACCGCTTTCTTGGGTTTCGGATTCTTCCCCATAGGAAAGTGTCTTGAGATAATACTTCTTTGCTTCTCTTTGATCTCCAAGCCTGTCGTAGTATTGGGCTATGTAAAAGGCAGCGTACCTTCCGCTGTTTGATTCATATCCAGTCCATTTGTCATCTATCCTTTGGAGGATCTCTTCTGAAATCTCTTTGGCCTCTGTGATTCTTCCAACAGTGTACAAATGTCTTGCATAGGACCGGTGGAAATAGGGATTATTTGGAAACTTACCATGCAGGTAATCCGTGATGGCAAGTGCTTTATAGGGTTGCTTTTCTTCCGAAGCATACAGCCTAAACAGAAAATATTGGGCTTCAATTCTAGCATAGAATGCGTTCTGCGCCACATCCTCCAGTTGTTTCAGGCCGAGGGCTTTGTTTCCTTTGGGAAACATCGCGACCACAGGTTTTAATAAGGGGTAATTCTCAGGAATCCAAACAGAAAAGTAATTGAACAAGGCGTCTCCCAAAAGCAATTCGGGACCCAATTCTTCTTCACCCCTACTCATATTCAAATATTTGAGAGCGTTTTTTCCAGCAAAAGTTGCCCTTGTCCAGCTTTTTCTCTCACTGTACAACCTTCCTTGAAAGCCATAAGCTCCGGCAAGGAAAAAGGCAGCTTCTTTGTTTTTTGGATCGTCATCCAATAATTTTTCTGCCTTATCTATGACCACATCCATTTGATCTATAAACAGATCATCGTATTTGTCATTTTCAACGTCAGGTGCGATTTTCCACCAGGTGCTCAATCCCAATAAAAAATAAGGCAAAGGATGCTCAGGATATTGGTATTGCATGACCCTAAAACCACGCTCAGCGGTCTCGAAGTCAAAATTGTACAAAGCATTTACATTTTCGGTTATCCTAAATTGCAAGCCTTTGTCCAATAATAAATAAGGGGACTCACTCTTTCCAACCTGGTCCAAAGGCTGATCTTGTGCAATTGATATGTTTGCAAACAACAATAAAATCAATACAGTTGAAAATCCTCCTTTTCGCATTCTTATTCTAAATTTTCCCCAAAATTATATGCAATTCCAAACAATCATTTAGATTTGGCTATAATTATTTCAGATTATGCCTCAGACTCCAAGTCCTATCTCACAACGCATCGAAGCCAATTTAGATTTCGACAAAAGGCTGTTTTTTTTGATTTTGGTGATTTTATATCTTTTGGTCAGGTATGTGACCAATGACCTGATCCTACAGTCCATTCCTGGATATGAGAAGTTAGAGGAGGATGGCTCTTTTATGATTTTCCATGTTTTCAATGCTTTGAACTACCTATGGACACCTTTTGCATTATTGTGGAAATTTACTGCCACAGCTTTTGTGATTTGGTTGGGGGCATTTGCATTTGGCTATAAAGCGCCATTTGTTCGCCTTTGGCAATATGTTTTGGTAGCAGAATTTATTTTCATTATTCCCGAACTGATCAAAATGTTGATTTACATCAAACCTTCTGATTCGGTAACCTTTGAAGAAATCAGAGACTATTACCCATTTTCATTATTTTCATTGGTTGATCCGGAAAACGTTGCACCAAAATACCACTATCCATTAAGAGCAATCAACCTTTTCGAAGTGGTCTACATTGTCTTTTTGATCCTAGGATTTCATACCGTCAGCCGAAGGACAATTGCTGAATCCACCTTAGTAGTTCTTTTCAGCTATGTTTTGATGTTTCTGCTTTGGCTTTTGTTTTACAGTATGGTTTACAAATAAAGACCAAAACCCTACCCTAATTTTGACACTATTTAAGACAAGTATCACAAGTCTTGGTCTCAAACTTGATTACCTTTGTCATCAATAAAATTTCCTGTTTTCAAAAATCAAAAAATTATGAATCCATTATTGGACAAATTCAATACCCCGTTTGAAACTGCACCATTTGACTTGATAAAACCTGAACATTACTTGCCTGCTATTCAAGAATCGATAAAAATGGCAAAAGAAGAAATACTGGAAATCAAGAAAGCCCCAATCCCAACTTTTGAAAATACCATCGTCGCTTTGGACCAATCTGGTGAAAAACTCAATGTCGTTTCTTCCATTTTTTTCAACCTCAACAGTGCGGAAACCAATGACCAAATCCAGGCATTGGCAAGGGAAATCTCCCCGCTCCTGACTGCCCACAGCAATGATATTCTTTTGGATGAAGCGCTGTTTGCCAATATTCAGTTTGTCTACGAACAAAAAGAAAAAATGATCCTGACAGAAGAACAGAAAACCCTTCTGGAAAAAACATACAAAAGTTTTGTGAGAAACGGGGCCAAACTCGATGAAGCCCAAAAACAAAGGCTAAGGGAAATTGACCGAGAACTTTCCCAATTGGGATTGAAGTTTGGAGAAAACGTTTTGGCCGAAACAAACAAATATGAACTGGTCATCACAGAAGAATCAGACCTCGCGGGATTACCGGATGCTGTCAGAGAAGCTGCAATGCAGACAGCTGAGGAGAAAGGTAAATCGGGAAAATGGGTCTTTACACTTGCCTATCCAAGCTACATTCCGTTCATGATGTATTCGGAAAAAAGGGAACTTAGAAAAGAATTATTCATTGCCTCAAGTACAAAATCCTGCAAAGGTGACGAATTAGACAACCAACAGCATATCAAAGACATGCTTAAGTTCAAGAATGAAAGGGCAAACCTGCTTGGGTATCCAAGGTTTTCGGATTTTGTCTTGGAAGAACGAATGGCCAAAAGCGCACCTAAGGTGATGGATTTCCTCCATAATTTACTGGAAAAGGCTAAACCAAAAGCTCAGGCAGAAATCAGAGAATTGGAAAGTTTTGCCAAAAAACTTGATGGTCTGGATAAAATCGAAAAATGGGATTTTTCATACTACTCCGAGAAACTTAAAAAACAAAAATATGAGGTCAGTGACGAATTGCTCCGCCCCTATTTCAAACTTGAAAGTGTAATAGAAGGTGTTTTTCTTACTGCCGAAAAATTATTGGGGATCCATTTCATAGAAAACAAAAACATCCCAAAATACCATCCTGAAGTGACTACCTATGAGGTTGTAGACACTGATGGAAAACATGTTGCGGTCTTTTACGCAGATTTTTTTCCAAGAGCAGGAAAAAGAAACGGTGCTTGGATGACAAGTTTCAGAGGCCAAAAAACAGTGAATGGAAAAGAATTCAGACCGCATGTTTCAATAGTTTGCAATTTTACCAAACCAACCAAAACCAAGCCTTCACTCCTGACCTTCAATGAAGTCACCACCCTTTTTCACGAGTTTGGGCATGCACTTCATGGCATGTTGGCAAAAGGAAATTACGAATCTCTGACGGGCACAAGTGTGTTTTGGGACTTTGTGGAGTTGCCGTCCCAGATATTTGAAAACTGGAGTTATGAAAAAGAATGCTTGGATCTTTTTGCGAAGCACTACGAGACAGGAGAGATAATTCCTTCTGAATTGATTCAAAAAATAAAAAACGCAGCCAATTTCCAACAAGGCTATCAGACTGTTAGACAGATCAGTTTTGGCTTGCTGGACATGGCCTATCATGGAACTGACCCATCTGCTATCACTGATGTTTTTTCCTTTGAAAAGAAAATCTTGGAACCGACTTCCTTACTTCCCGAAGTTACAGGAACTTTGATGAGTACTTCATTTTCCCACATATTTCAAGGAGGGTATGCTGCAGGATATTATAGCTATAAATGGGCTGAAGTATTGGATGCAGATGCTTTTGAAATGTTTTTAGAAATGGGGGTTTTCGATAGAGAAACTGCAACATCCTTTAAAGAAAACATCTTGTCAGCCGGTGGAAAGGAACATCCAACTATCCTTTACAAAAGATTTAGAGGTAGAGAACCAAAACCTGATGCTTTACTCAAAAGAGCAGGATTGGTTTAAAAAAAACCAGCCTTCAATAAAAGCTGAAGGCTGGTTGAAATGTTTTGATTTAAAGGGCCGATAAATCAATTAGAAACGTTAAAATCCAGTGGCACTACCTTATCGCCTACAAGTGCTTCGTATTTCAAGCCTCCCATCCTTTCGTCAAATTCTTTTTTAGCTTCTTGGATGATAAGTGGATTTAAAATCAGGTCTTTTCCTGTCAAAGCCATCGTTTTTGCGGCCAACATCATTCCTTTAAATCCAATGCTCATTCCATCTGCAGCTACAGCCTGCCATGTGTGAGCAGCTGTTCCAGGTACCCAAGTAGCTGTTCCCAAACCGACTGTTGGCACTACATAACTTACATCACCGACATCAGTGGATGCAGGAAAGAAATTCATTGCATAAGGCTGGACTTTTTTTGCGACATCCAAAGAAGGTACTTTGGGGGAATTAAAGGTTTTTTGGATTTCTGTAGCCCATTTGATTTCTTCCTCATCATACTCTACTCCTCCGAGTGAGCTCAGGTTTTTATGCATCAGTTTTGCCAAAGTTTCATTTGGCAGTAAGCCATATAATCCTGACGCCAATTCAATTTCAACCCTTGTACCTGTTCCCATAGCGGCACCTTCGGCAGCTTTTCCGATTCGCGCCCACATATCTTTCAATTCTGTAATATCAGGATGGCGGATCATATACCTCACTTCGGCAAAATCAGGAACAACATTTGGTGCTAATCCTCCACTCGAAATAATATAATGAATTCTACTTTCTTGATCCACATGCTCGCGCATCATGTTTACCATCATGTTCATTGCCTCTACGGCATCCAAGGCAGATCTTCCTCTTTGTGGAGAACCTGCGGCATGGGCTGTTTCTCCGTAAAACCTGAATCTACCACCGATTACTGCATTGCAGGTAGAAGCATTGGCGGCATTTCGATCAGAAGGGTGCCAGTTGATCACAGCATCGACACCATTGAAAATCCCGTCTCTCGCCATGTAAACTTTTCCTCCGCCACTTTCTTCTGCCGGCGTACCAAAGATTTTAATGGTTGCCTTGATATTGTTTGCATCAATCCACTCTTTAAGAGCTACACCTGAAGCGACAACAGCGGTACCAAAAAGATTGTGTCCACATCCGTGTCCATTTCCTCCTTCCACTATCACTGACCTATACGGAACGGCATCTTGAGACAAGCCAGGCAGAGCATCATATTCGGCAAGGAAACCGATTACAGGACCTCCTTTATCATAGGTGGCCACAAATGCAGTAGGCATTCCGGCTACACCCACCTCCACATTAAACCCCGAGGCTTTCAATTCATCGATCAATACTTTGGAGCTGGTAACTTCCAAAAATCCCAATTCAGGATTTTCCCATATCTCCCGTGCCGCTTTTGAAAATCTTTCGGTATTGGAATCCAATTGCTTGACAATAAATGCCTCGTGGGACTGTTCTTGGGCCAGAGTCGGAAACCAAATCAACAGGCCCAATAATCCAGGTAATATTGTCTTCATAGCTATAATTTTAAATAATTTTTTTTTGAAAGTAAGTTCTCTTAAAAATAAGTATCGGGGGATTAAAACGAAACAGAAAATGATAAATAAAATAAAAAATAAAAAAAGGATATGTTTGTACATATCCCTTTTTAAACTCCTTAATCCATTTGAAAAGCAATTGCTGTATGAGTAGGTACAGCTTAAAACCTTAATATCTTGTCAGATTATGATTAGAACTCCAACAAGAATTAACCATACTACGGAAGTTACCGCTAACAGTACCCGAAATTGTTTGTCCTCGTTCATAGCTTTTTTTTTGTTTAATATACTAAGATAATTGTATTCTTGAAAAAAGAGATAAAATATTTCAATTTTTTTTACGTTATAAAATATTATTCCCCCAAAGTTTCATGGTAGTGCTTTTGATTCTTTGACATATTCAGAGAAGTCCACTCGATTTTGGTATCTTTTGGATATTCCCTGACTTTACAATCTTTCATTTGACAATAATGGCAACATTTTTCGGGAATACAAGGATCTGCATGTACAAAAACCTCCATAATACCCGGCCAAGCATCTTCAAGAGCATGTTCCAGCTCCTCAACTTCATCATGAACCTGTTTCAAATCGAAGAAATATGGTAGGGTCAGATGCAAATCGATATGCCTGTCTCCTCCATATTGCTGTACTCTCATATTATGAATATCAATCCAGCTTGGCTTGCGTTTTTGATTAATGGTTTTTACAGTAGAATCTATGGCAGTCGGATCTAACTCATCCATGAGTCCTGCCACAGATTTTCTAACCAAACCATACCCCGAATATAATATATAGAAAGAAAAAAACACAGCGATGATCGAATCCAGAAACTGATAACCCGTAACCAGAATAACCGCCACGCCCAATATCAATAAAAAACTGGTCAAAGTATCTGTCATTAAATGCTTCCCACTTGCTTCCAATGTAATGCTATTAAGACTTTTACCTCGTTTTTGAAGTATAAGCCCCAATATGCCGTTGACTGTTCCTGAAATGGTAATCAACAAAATACCCTGAAACAAATTATCCAAAGTACTTGGAAAAAAAATGCTATAAATCGATTGATAAATAATAAATAGCCCTGCCAAAATAATTAGCGTACCCTCAACACCAGCGCTAAAAAACTCGATTTTACCATGGCCATAGGGATGATTTTCATCTCTAGGCTTAGAGCTAAGGTAAATACTATACGTTGCAAAACCTGCTGCGACCACATTAACAATGCTTTCCAAAGCATCTGTCAGTATAGCAGTAGAATTGGTAATGTAATAAGAATAAAATTTGATTATTAACAGGACAAAACTGACAATAAATGAAACCCTGATCCAAATTGACTTTTCTCTTTCCACTTCAATATTTTTGAACTCTTAAAAATAGAATTAAATTTAATGAGTTTTCAATTTCAGGATTTAAATTAATCCTTGTGAAATAACAGCATCAATTCAATCCGAACATTTGTTAAACTTTCTTTTAATCCTCCTATGAACCAAAGTAATTTTTATTTACCCCCTTACCTCAAGGCACTAGCTGTACTTTTGTTGATGATAGTGATAGTTTTTATTTTGATAATTGGAAGAAGTCTTTTGGTTCCATTGTTTTTGGCAGGATTGTTTTCTATACTTTTGACACCATTATCAGAATTTTTGGAATCAAAAAAACTTTCACGCGTTTGGAGTACCATGATATCGCTTTTTTCAGGGCTGATTTTCATTTTAGGTTTACTTTCTTTTATTGTTTTTCAAGTGGCATCATTTGGCAAGGATCTGGAGAATGTGGGGGAAAAACTAAATGTATATTTATCCCAGATTGACAGTTTTATTTCAAAAAATTTCCAGATTGAAGCAGGAATTGGAAATGGGATTGACAAAGATTATTTGTTAGATTGGATTCAAGCGCATAGTTCAAGTTTAGCTGAATTCGTCTTTGGAACCATTGGGTCTTTATCCATGGTTTTATTACTGCCGGTTTTCATTTTCTTTTTTCTACTTTATCGCAATCACCTCACAGTATTTATTTCTGAACTTTTTCCTAGGCACGATAAATCGAAAGTCATAGAAGAAATTCTGGTTTTAAGAAAAGTCGTACAAAATTATATTATTGGTGTTCTAAAGGTCATGGTGATTTTGGCAGTGTTAAACACAGCCGTATTATTGGGTCTTGGTATCAAACATGCTATATTTTTTGGTGTATTTGCTGCCGTCTTGAATATTGTACCTTATCTAGGACCTTTGGTAGCACTGACGCTACCTGTAGTTTTTGCTTTTTTGACCAAAGACGGGATCTTTTATCCTATCGCAATCATAGTAGCTTTTCAATTGATTCAAATGATTGAGGCTAATTTTTTAACCCCAAAAATTGTTGGAGGCAATGTTAACCTTAATGCCTTTGCAACTATTCTTGGATTGTTGGTTGGCGCTTCCATTTGGGGAGTAGTAGGAATGATTCTGATTATTCCGGCCCTAGCAGTATTGAGAAAAATATTTGAACTTACTGAAGCTACAAGGCCTTATGCTTTATTATTAGGCGAAGAAAAAAATGACATTGACCACATTAATGAATAAACTCAGAAATTCCATAGTCATCCTTTTTGGAGTTTTGATATTTTTTTCCTGTGATAATTCGGAAACTAGAAAAGGCCGGTTTTTATTGAAAGGAAATGAAAAACTGAAAGAAAATGATTCCCAAGGTGCCATTGATTTTTATTCTGAAGCACTTCTTATTGACAATAAATACAAAGACGGCTTGTATAACAGAGGTTTAGTTTACCAAAAACTAAACAAGTTTGACGAGGCAATCCTTGATTTTTCTGTTATCCTTCAAGAGAATCCCTCAGATACCTTGGCTCTTTTTCAAAGGGGAATATGCTACATGGATAATGGGGAATATTACAAAGCCCTGGAAGACAGCAAGAATCTTATTTCTTTACAGCCTGAAAATTGGAAAAGCCATTTTTTGAATGGTCTGATATTAGAAAAAATGAGAAATTATAAGGAGGCTCTTCAAGAATTTGACCATTCTTTGGCACTACAGCCAGAAAACTCTGAGGTTTTGATCAATAAAGCCACCCTACATTATTATTTGAAAGAATTTGAAAAATCCAAAGCTGCATTGGATCTTGCAGAAAAACTTAATCCAGGAGAACCTAATATTTACAACCTCAGGGCTATGCTTTCATTTGAATCAAAAGATTATAAAAAAGCATTGGAATGGATAGAAAAATCTATTTCGCTAAACCCCAAAGAGGCTTTTTTTTATAATAACCGAGGCCTATATCTTATTTATTTGGGAGAACATGATAAAGGGATTGAAGACATCAACTACAGTTTGAAACAAAACCCGAAAAACCTGTATGCAATCAGGAACAAAGGGATATACTACTATTATAAAGATCAAAAAGAGTTAGCATTGACCTACCTTGAAGAGGTATTGAAAAAGGATCCAGAAATGGAACTTGTCAAAGAATATATAGCAAGATGTAATCAAGAGTGATTTAGTACCTCTTTTATTTTTTTCAATAATTCAGACGCGTCAATGGGTTTTGAGACATATCCCGTAAATCCGCTTTGGTCGATTCTTTCTATTAGATCCTGCTTGGCCGCAGCGGATAAAGCCAATACAGGTACATTAGAAATGGACTTGATAAGCCTTGTGGCTTCGAACCCATCCATAACCGGCATTTGAATATCCATTAAAATACAATCATATTTTTCATTCTTAACCGCATCTACTGCCTCTTGGCCGTTGTTGACCCTATCATAATTAATCCCCCACTTTTTGATGATTTTACCAAGAACAAGTGCATTCACATCATTATCTTCAGCCATCAACAATTTTATTTTATTAAATGGCAATAAGGCAACATTTTCCTTTTGGGGAGCAGGAATAAACAGTTTTTTGGTTTTTTCAAATACAACCTCAAAAAAGAAAGTTGAACCCATTCCAAGTTCAGATTCAAGGCCAATCTGACTGTCCATCTGCTCCAGCAACCTTTTGGTAATTGAAAGCCCCAATCCTGTACCTCCATATTTCTTGCTAAAAGAATGTTGGATTTGATCAAATTGGTTAAAAATCCTTGTTTGGTGTTCTTTTGCAATACCAATACCGCTGTCCTTGACCGAAAAATAAACCCTGATTTTTTCACCAATAACTTCATTTAGTCTGACCACTATCTCTACTTCTCCGTTATTGGTGAATTTTAAAGCATTGGTTATTAGGTTATTCAAAATTTGAGCAAGCCTTACTTTATCTCCTTTGACTTCTTGGTTCAATTCCTCCTGGATATCAAGGATAAGTTTGTTACGGCTGTCCTTGGCATGAAACTCCAATCCTTTTACAACTTGGTTGACTACTTCCTTAAGATTCATCGGGTTATAATCCAAGGTAAGTTTCCCGGCTTCTATTTTTTGGTAGTCCAACAAATCATTGATCATAATGATCAGGTTATCTACCGCAAAATTAATGGTATTCAATGCGGATGCCTGTTGGGACGTATGGTCATCCTGAAGCAAAGTATAGACCGAACCAGAAATCGCATTGAGAGGAGTCCTCAGCTCATGACTGATCATAGATAAAAATTCGGACTTAATTTGACTCGCTCTCTCCGCCTGTTCTCTTGCATATTTAAGGTTTTCCTCAAATTTCTTTTGGTCGGAGATATCGGTCAGATAGCCATACCAAACCACATCCCCATTTTCCAACTGCTCGGGTTTGGCGGCACCATATACCCACTTAAAATGTCCATTCAATGGTTCTTTTACCCTAAACTGGCAATTCCATGGCCTTAATGTCCTGGCTGAAGTTACAGTTGAAGTAAGGACAAGTGCAATATCCTCAGTATGGACTTTATTGATTGCAAGGCTGATATCATTAAAATCCTTTAATTCACCCTCTTTGATACCAAGTAAATCTTTGATACCAGGACTCAAATAAGAAAACTTCATCTGTCCTTCTTTATCTAACACAAATTGATAAAGTGCACCCGGTACCTGTTCCGTTAAGTGAAGTAAAAAATCAGAGGATTCCTGAAGTGTCTGCTCCAAACCTACCCGCTCCGAAATGTCCCTAGCAAAGGATACAATATATTTCACCTGGAGAATTTCCACCAAGCTACAATTCACCTCCATGTGAATGCCCACATTATCTGAATTGGTATATTGGGTTTTATAAATCAGATTCTTTTCATTTGCCAATTGACGAATATGGCTTTCCCAGTCAGCTTCTATAGCAAAACGGTTATCAAAATCCCCAATTTTATACGGCTTACCGGAATTAAGGACTATTCCAAGTTTATGATTAGCTTCTTGGTTGATAAAAATGATTTTACCTGAAATATCTGAAATCAAAATTGATTCAGGAGAGTGTTCAAACATCTCCTTATATAGTCCCAACTCACTCAAAAGGTCATTTTCTTCCGAAATATCCCTTATTGTTCCAAAGACTTTGGAAACTTGATTTTCTTTGAATTGGCATTTCCCAATTATTCTGACCCATTTTTCCTTTGCCTGTTTGGTTTTAATTCTCAATTTAAGGTCAAAATCTTTCCCGATCGCCATCAATTCCGTCAGCGCCTTTTGGATAATCGGTCTTAAATCCGGCAAAAAATAATTGATGGTTTGTTCAAGACTGAGAGGACTTCCCGATTCCAGTTCAAAAATCGCAAAGAGTCCTTCACTCAAAATCATTTTATTTTCCGGAATGCTGATTTCCCAGACTCCTGATTTTGATACTACTTCCCCAAGTTTGGTCAGGTCATTTCTCCATGACATCCTTTCCTTGGCAAGATGTTCCTCTGTGACATTCCTTCCAACAGCATAAAATACTCCTTCAAGAAAATTCACATTCCAATCAATGCATACATAATCTCCATTTTTTGAAAGCATTCTCGCCTCAAAATGACTGGTTGTAATACCATTTCTTACTTTGGCTAAAAGCTTTTGGACATGGTGTAAGTCTTCTGGATGAAAAAACTGACATAATTCCACATTTGTAATTTCTTCAGGAATATACCCAAGAACATCTCTGATTGAATCACTTATCCAGGTCAGAAAATTTTCTTGTCCAATCCCTATAATGTCATTGGCGTTTTTAAAAAATAGTCTTGATTCATTCTTGCTTGGCATTCCCTTGGCCCTCATTTCCTTTCCTTTGTAAAAAAGAAAATAATTTGACCCGTTTTCTTGAGGAAGCTCGATGTTAAAAACAAATTCCTGTTCAAGAAAACTGACTATCAATTCTTCACTGAATATATAAGAATTGATATCCAAGCCAAGTCCGACCAAAGTTTTATCCTCCAATTTGTCACCTATTGTTTTATCAAAGGCTTCATTGGTATAAAAAATATTATATGGATAGGTATCGTCTGCCAAGAAAACCATCTCTGATGATTCATAAATTATCTTCTTGAATGTATTGTTGATACCTCTTTCCTTCATGAAAAACAATGGTGTGGAAATAAACTAACTCTCTTTGAAATGGGTGATGAGCTTTTAACAAACTAATGCTGTAAACATACATTAATTTGTTTTTTGACACAAATAATTTGTAATTAAATATTATAATAAAATTGATTTTATCAGATACCAAATTCAACTTGAAACATTCCTGTCCACGAATTACCGGCATTTTCAAATCTTAAAAGCCCTTCAAGCCATTTATACCCCACATTTCCTTGTAATTTGATCCTATGCCCTTTGATATAATAGGTATAGCCAAGGAGTGCTTCATCTATCCTTTCTTGGAATGCTGATATTGATTGGTCAGGGAGTACGAAAGCATACCGAACTGCTAGCTCTGAATTAGAAGAAACCATTTTGCTGACCTGAACATTTAAACCTTGTCCAACTTGCACATAACGAATATCGCCTTCTTCATTAGAAGTAATAGGGTCAGGACTTGTTCTTTGAAAGTACTCTGTCAATACCGAATGACCGCGGTGCTTAAACACCCCATCTATAATCAAACTATTCAAATTCCTATCCTCGAACAAAGGCAAACCAATCTGCCCTCCTGTCCTGTTAGCTTTGAGATTTCTGGACAGTGTCATTCCTATGGAAAGTTTTGGATTTTCTTCAAATTCGATATCTCCTTCCGAATAATCCCCCTTATTGGTAAATAATCCAAAAGGAAGAAATTCTACTCTTCCCGTATACGCTAGGCCATTATTGGTTTTTGATGTATTTCTCCCCTCTCCGGTAGTCACCGCCCCTTTCAGTTGAAAAAGCGAAATGCCTCCTGTTTTTTTGGTGAAATAGCCAAAAAAACCAAAATCTCTATCAAGCGTAAAGGCCCCATTTGCAATTGACCTGTCTGCAAACTGAAGATTTCCCGAACTTGTTACCCGCTGTCTGTTTCCAGGCAACTTGGATTGGCCAAAGCCAAAATATAAATCCTTGGTTGCAAAATAATATACAATCGCATCGCGGACTGGTTGGGCTACACCACTTGATTCCAAATCAAGATCTGCTTTTGAAAAACCAAGTTGGATATAATATTGGAATTTGGGGTTAAGAATATATCCATCAAACCTCAACCTGAGGCGTCTTACCCTCATTTCAAATTCATTGATCCGGATATCATCTCCATCAAGAGTATTGAATCCTGCCCTGTTTTGCATTCGAAACCTGAAATTCATTAAAAAAAGAGAGTCTTTGGAAAAACTGATTCCCTCATCCACATTCAAGAGGGCTCGTTCATCAGACTCAACAGTCTGTCCAAAGGTTTTTTGGCTACTAACTGAAAAAAACAAAATGAAAATCACATATAACAAGCTTGTGATTTTTCCTAAGGAATGTTTCAATTTAAAAGTCATTTTGATTTTACGCCAATTTGAAAATTTGAAAAAACAAAAAGGCTGTAGGAAAGATCCTACAGCCCTAAGTCCAGTAAATGTGAAAATTAAACTTCCTCTTTGATCAAATTCAATGCTGAACCAGCGACAAACCATCCGATCTGTCCTTCATTATAAGTATGATTGACTTTGATTTCATCTTTGGTGCCATCTGCATGATTTAAGACCACGGTCAAATGCTGCCCAGGTTTGAAATCAGTCAATCCAACAATATCTATGGAGTCATCTTCCTTAATCAAATCATAATCCGATGGATTGTCAAATGTCAGCGCCAACATTCCCTGTTTTTTAAGGTTTGTCTCGTGGATTCGAGCAAATGATTTGACTAATATTGCTCTGACTCCCAAGAATCTTGGTTCCATCGCTGCGTGCTCTCTTGAAGAGCCTTCTCCATAATTTTCATCCCCTACTACTATAGATCCAATACCTTGCTTCTTATAATGACGCTGAACAGCAGGTACCTCACCATATTCACCCGTAAGTTGATTTTTAACCTTGTTGGTTTCCAAGTTATAGGCATTGACTGCACCAATAAGCATGTTATTGGAGATATTATCCAAATGGCCTCTAAATCTCAACCAAGGTCCGGCCATAGATATATGGTCAGTGGTACATTTTCCTTTTGCTTTGATCAGAAGTTTCAATCCTTTTAGGTCAGTTCCTTCCCAAGCCTTAAATGGCTCAAGCAATTGTAGTCTTTCAGATTTTGTATCGACAATAACATTTACCTTGGATCCGTCTTTTGCAGGGGCTTGGTATCCGGCATCCTCTACAGCAAATCCTTTGGCTGGCAATTCCAAACCTTTTGGCTCATCCAATCTCACGGATTCCCCTTCTTCGTTTATAAGGGAATCAGTCATTGGATTGAAGGTCAAATCTCCTGCGATGGCCATTGCTGTAACAATTTCAGGAGAGGCCACAAACGAGTGGGTGTTTGGATTTCCATCAGCTCTTTTTGCAAAATTCCTGTTGAATGAGGTGATGATTGAATTCTTTTCTTGCTTTTCAGCTCCATGTCTTGCCCATTGACCGATACAAGGTCCACAGGCATTTGCTAAAACCACACCGCCCATATTTTCAAAAATACCAAGAAAACCATCCCTTTCGACAGTAAACCTTACCTGCTCCGATCCTGGAGTAATGGTATATTCAGATTTAGCATTCAGTTTTTTATCAACTGCCTGCTGAGCCAATGAAGCCGCTCTTGAAATATCCTCATAGGAAGAGTTGGTACATGAACCTATCAATCCTACTTCAAGTTTTGCAGGCCATCCGTTTTCTTTGACAGCTGCGGCAAACTTTGAAATTGGCCAAGCCAAATCAGGAGTAAACGGTCCATTGATATGGGGCTCAAGTGTCGATAGATTGATTTCTATCACTTGATCAAAATATTTTTCGGGATTGGCATATACCTCATCATCACCGGTAAGATGAGCTTTGACAGCATTGGCCATATCGGCAATATCCCCTCTTTCAGTTCCCCTCAGATAGGCTTCAGATTTTTCATCATATCCAAAAATGGAAGTTGTCGCACCGATTTCAGCACCCATATTACAGATTGTTCCTTTTCCTGTTGCAGAAAGTGATCTTGCTCCATCTCCAAAATATTCCACCACAGCACCTGTACCACCTTTTACGGTAAGGATTCCGGCTACCTTTAGGATAACATCCTTTGCTGAGGTCCATCCTGAAAGTCTTCCGGTCAATTTTACACCTATTAGTTTTGGGAATTTCAATTCCCAAGGCAATCCTGCCATTACATCACATGCATCCGCTCCACCAACACCAATAGCTATCATTCCAAGACCACCGGCATTTGGAGTATGGGAATCAGTACCAATCATCATTCCTCCAGGAAAAGCATAATTTTCCAATACAACCTGATGGATAATTCCTGCTCCTGGTTTCCAAAATCCGATTCCATATTTATTTGAAACGGAAGAAAGAAAGTCATAAACCTCTTTGTTCTTGTCATTCGCCTTTTTTAGGTCCGCCAAGGCTCCGATTTCAGCTTGGATGAGGTGATCACAATGTACTGTAGAAGGTACTGCAACCTTGTCTCTTCCCGCTTGCATAAATTGTAAAAGTGCCATTTGGGCAGTTGCATCTTGCATTGCCACCCTATCAGGATTGAAATCTACATATGATACACCCCTTTCGAAGGACGAATTCGCTTCGCCCTCGGTCAAGTGCGCATATAGTATTTTTTCTGTCAAGGTCAGTGGTTTTCCTACTGCTTTTCTGGCAGCATCTACCCTGGAAGGAAATTTGGAGTAGACCGCCTTGATCATTTCTATATCAAATGCCATTGGGAATTGTATTTAAAATGTGAAGAAGGTTATTTTTATCGATTGCAAAGATAAAAAAACAGGGCAAAATTGGAAGTGTTTTCATGGATGGTATTCTATTTATTTAGCTCAAATGATAGGAAATTTCCAAGTAATTCAAATTCTGTTTGAACCCTTTTAAAATTAAGACACTATTTATCGAATAAAAAAATCCGTTGTTTGTCAGGATTCTCAAAATTTGCCAATCGCTTGAATCCATTTATCTATTTTAAGTTTAATTTTTTTTTAACTCCTGTTTGATTTGTTGACTTTAGAGGAAGGATCTTTATTTTCCTAAAAAATTATTTTGAACACAAGAAAGTGGTTTTTGTCCAAATTCAGCAAAATAAAATATTGAAATAGTTACACAAAAACCATTCTCTATTAGATCCAATCTCAAAAAAAACTATCCTTTGTTTATAAAAATGTTTACATTTCTTGTCTTAATCAAATCCAAAAAACCTTGGAACTAAATATTTTTTCCATCACCCTTCTGGTATCGGGAATAATTGTAGCAGCGATTTCCACAGTAATCATTTACAGGCTTGGGGATTCGGTGAGGTGGTTTGCATTTACCATGCTGTTTGTTTCGATTTGGGCGCTAGCCTATGGTTTTGAGCTTTCCGTAAAAAGTCTTGAAGCCATGCTTTTTTGGATCAAGATTGAATATATCGGGATTGCAATGGCACCCGGTACCTGGCTTTGGTTTTGTCTTAAATATACGGGCCTTGAAAAATATTCCAATCCAAAAATTGGATTGATGATATTTACGATTCCTGTGGTTACTTTTTTAATGGTTTTGACAAATGATTACCACCACATGCATTATCAGGAAGTGATGGTGGACAATTCGGGGCCATTCCCATTGTTGGCGATTAAAATCGGGCCTTGGTATTATATCCATTTATCTTTTTTCTACATATCACTATTTCTTGGAATCATAATCCTTCTATACAAATTCAAAAACGCTGATCCTATTTATAAAAAACAAAACAACCTCTTAATTATTGCAGGGTTTTTTCCTTGGGCTTTCAACATCGCATACCTTTTTGGATTCAGGCCTTTTGGGCACATAGACCTTACTCCCTATGCATTTTTGATCATGTATATTTTTGTCGGGATAGGATTGATCAGATTTGAGCTGTTCAGTATTAAGCCGATAGCTAGAGACAAGGTTTTTGAGGTGATCACCAAAGGAATCCTGGTTTTTGATCCCAATTACAGAATCATTGATTTCAATCCTTATATTGGAAAAATTCTTGAACAGCCAATTTCAACTTTGATTGGAAAAAGACTTGAAGATATTTTTGGAAAGGAAACTGAATTTGAAACTTACCTGAAGCAGGGTGAGAAAATTGAGATCGAATCTTCCCTGGATTTAAAATCAGGAAAAAAGGTCCTTTCTATTGAATATGTTCCCATCCATGATAAAAAAGGGGATTTTATTGGAATGATGGTCATTTTTGAAGACATCACTCTTGAAAAATCCATTCAGAATCAAATCAAAAACCAAGCGGATGAACTAAAAAACCTAAACAATCTTAAAGACAAACTTTTCACTATCATTTCCCATGATTTAAAAGGACCGATTTTTGGGATCAGGGAATTGATAAAGTTGTCATTTGAAGGAGTGATTTCTAAAGAAGAGTTTTTTAATATCCTTCCAGAAATCAATAAAAACATGGATTCCGTTTCGATTTTACTGGAAAACTTATTGGCTTGGACAAGCAGTCAATTAAAGGGGGAATTTTTGGAGAAAAACTTGTTTGAACTCGATAAACTTGTAGAACAGCAAGTTTCACTTTTTGAAAAATTAACCAAAGAAAAAGGAATCACCCTCACCATACAAAAATATGGACACCTTCAGGTATTCGCAGACAAAAATATGATCGATCTTGCCATAAGGAATCTCCTCAGCAATGCGATCAAATTTTCAGGGAAAGGAGATTATGTAACAGCTATCCTCAAAGAAAATGAGGAATCTGTTTCGATCAAAATCAAAGACACAGGATTGGGTATTTCTGAAGAAAACTTGGAAAAGCTAAAAAACAGGGAGTCATTTACTACTCCCGGAAAAGACAAGACGGCAGGAACCGGCTTGGGAATGCTCCTTGTGCATGATTATATTGCAAAAAACGGCGGGAAAATAAATATCATTAGCCAAATTGGAAAAGGAAGTGAGTTTACCTTTCAGCTTCCCAAGTCAAATAATAGTGAAATCTCATAAATCCTTCAAAAACGCAATGGTGTCGATGCCATCTGCGTAATCATCCAAAGCAGGACATTGCGCCTGTCCAAAATCGCTACTTTCCGGAAACCATCCATTTCTTGAAACTACACATTGGATTTTTTCGCTAAACCCATCGATCAATTGCTCTAATTCGTTTGGCTTTTGATAGATCTCATAATAAAGTACCGAAATGGGTGACACCAATCCTTTGCTTTCCTGGAGAATCAAAAAACCGTTATCGAGATGATCTTCTTTGTTTACAAGTAAAATGGATTTATTGTATTCATAATTGTGGAAGTATTTATGGTTATCGGCGATTTCACTGAAACTTTCAATCGAATCCAAAAATGTGATGAGAATTTCCTTATTGGGAACAAAAATCTTGGATACATTTCTACATCCAAGTCCATAATATTGGAAGATATCTTTTGCCAATTTCTTAAAATCCTCCACTTTTTCACTTCCATCCAAAACACCCACCGATGTCCTGTTTTTCCGGATGATATTTGGATATTTACCAAAATAATATTCAAAATATCTTGCAGAATTATCGCTGCCGGTAGCAATATAAGCATCCTTATTTTTGAGCATTTCCTCAACGGCCACAAAAGACTCGAATCTTGGGTCGATAGATACTAAATTTTTGATTAGCCAATTGATTAGTACCTGATCCGAAGAACTCAGTTTGATACAGGCACGGTGGCCACTTAGCAATACGCACATCAAATCATGAAAACCCACTGCTGGAATATTTCCTGCCATCAGGATCCCTATTGATTTTGGGACAACCACTTCAGGAATATGATATGCCGATAACCATTGAGTCAATCGATCCTTTTCCAAAAAAACCAAAAGTGCTTCCAATGCATTCCTTGTTTCTTCAGGGGTAAACCAGTTATTATTGTTTTCTATCCGCCTACTTAACTCATTAAAATTCTCTACTGACAAATTCTTAATGAGTTTGCCAAGTCCCGCAAATGCGTCAATTCTCTCTTCGAGGGTCATTGTTTTCAATTATTTTGCAAAGATATCCAATTCAAAACAATAAAAATTTTAGCCTGATTGAAAATAAATTACTTAGTATGACAACTTTTTATTGCAGGAATGGTTAAATCCGTGTTAATTTTGGGCAACAAAAAAAGAGGATTATGGCAATAATGATAACCGATGAGTGCATCAACTGTGGTGCCTGCGAACCAGAATGTCCTAATACCGCCATTTACGAAGGTGGAATTGAATGGACATGGGCCGGCGGTACCAAATTAAAAGAAGTGACCCTTCCTGACGGGTCGGTCATCGATGCCAATGAAAAACAAGAACCTAGATCTGATGAGTTTTACTATATAGTCACCGAAAAATGTACTGAGTGTACCGGTTTTCATGAAGAGCCACAATGTGCTGCGGTATGTCCGGTAGATTGCTGTGTAGACGATCCGGATCACCGGGAGACGGAGGACGATTTAATGTCCAAAAAACTTATGATGCACGGAGAATAAAAAGAGGGAAATCCCCTCTTTTTTCATTTAGGGAAGAAATAAAGGTGGATTTGAATTAAATATTCAAGAAAGGTCGGCTTCAGCTAAAAAAAACTAGAAAATCCCTTGAATATGATTTTTGAATTGATTTAACTTGTCCTTAAAATAAAAGCATTATCAAACAAAAACTTTGGCAAGTGGAAGATCACAGAGAAAATAACAGAGAAGAAATCTTATCAAAAAGAATGAAAGCAGGTAAGAGAACTT
>NZ_CDSBKL010000010.1:0-27446 GCF_977115555.1 Aquiflexum sp. | reverse complement strand
GAGATCAGTGATACCAAAATAAAAAAAAGCAAGGTTAGTTGATCAGCTTCCAACATTTCATAGAACAATATTAAAATAAAGGATATCCCTGCCAAGCTCATCAAGGTGAATGGCAATAGTTTTTTAATAAAATTTTTGATTTTGTGGATTTCCAAGTAATCCTTCAAAGCTTCAAATTCTTCAGCCATACTCGGTAAAGAATGCCAAAATCCAAAGTAAATAATGAAACCAAGGAGAAGAGGCAAATGATAAAGAAAGAATCCCAATAGAGTTATTTCTACCAATAACCAAATAGACTTTAGTCCAAAATTCATCAAAATCAGAAATATGGAAAGGAAAAAAGTAAAAGATATAATGCCATTTCCATATAATTTAAGTTGAGTCACATCAAGGATATTGGACAATATGGAGGAGGTATAATTAAAATCTCCCCATAAGATAGTGCCGAGGAAAAATGAACCTAAGGAAATGAAAGTCAGTACTTTAAATTTTTTTAAAGGTTGTTTTATAAAATGACTTTGTCCAAAATGATAAGCAGACATAAAGACAAAAGAGACTAAAGCCAAAATAGGTGTTAAAAACCAGATACCTAGATAAACAATTATGATAGTGAGATATTTCAAGATAAACTTGCTAAGATTGGTCCTGTTAATATTTGGACTGAGCAGTAAGTGGTCAATAGCGCCATGGGGAATTCCTATGGAAACCAATATAGCTCCAAAACATATCCATTGGTACAATTCATTTCCCTCAAAAAACAGAATGTAGCTCATCCCCAAAACAACCCCCAACATTTTGCCTGCTCCTTCAATGCCTTTCATAATTCAATAGGGATTTGATGAAAATTGAAAACTTAAGCCTAGAAAGAAGCTTTATTTCTTCCCAAATACTTGTTTCTTCTTGAAGAAACTTTAGAATTAAATTGGCTTGGTTTTTAGAAAACATCTGCCTAAAAATCCCAGGTAATGCGGCAGGCCACTTGACAGCGATATTTAGGATGATATTGTCATAAAAACCGAATCTTTTTTTTCTGATCCATTTTCTCGAATTGACTTTGCCTGACTTTACCAATTCTTCGATAATTGATTGGCAATGTTTTTGGATATCATAAAAAGTATAACCTGTGGAAGGTTTGGAGCAACCCGCCAAAGTACCTAAGTGAATAATATTTGAATGAATATGAAGTGGGTTTTCTGTGGTTGTCATCGGAATACTGCCTGATTCTTTGAAAGTGATGTCATAGGTTGTCACGCCAAGTTCATTTTTCAGATAATCAGCAAGCCTTTCTTCCATCATGGATATTTCGATTCCGTTTTTGGTGTATAGGGTATATTCAATCAAGGCCTCATTTTTATTGTAAGGAAGAATATAAAAGAAATCCGTTTTGCTCTCCTGTCCGGAGACAAAGTGCATCAGAGAAACCGCACTGGGATTAAAACACTCTTTTTCAGTAGAAACTTTCCAGCCAACAAATGACTGCTTCAGAACCTTAGAATTATTTGTTGAGGATGAAATAGGAATACTGTTAAACAAAAATTTGGACCTGAATATTCCTGATTTGGAGGTAATAACTCTAACAGGCCCTTCCTTGGAACTTTCGATTTCCTTTACACTGTCTTTTAGAAAAGAGACATTGGGAAACATTTTTATCTTTTCCCTAACTTCTTTGTAAAAGTCTGAAGACTTGATATGGAAATATTTCAGGTTTTGAAGATTGACAAGTACTGCTTCTTTGGCCTCGGTAATATTCATAGAGTCCCAAAAAATCAAAGGGGTATTTTTCGGATGGATTTCAAGTGGTTTTTCTGCCCAATAGCACCAGGTTCTATCATTTTCGATTTTAGATGAGTTATCAATTAGTAGGATTTTCTTATCCCTTAGTGGACTATCTAAAAGGTAATAAATCAGACTTAAACCGGCACATCCTAGCCCAGTAATAATGTAATCGTAGGTTACCATGGGACTTTTGGGTTAATAAAAAAAAGGCTCCTCCATGATTGGAGAAGCCTTTTAATAAAATTTATGCATGCTGTGCTTTCTTGTTTTTGTTAGTCTCAGATATGGCAACTGAATAGATTACCAAACCAAAACCGATTTTGTTGATGGCATCAGCCAAGTTATAAAACAAGTCTATACTGCTAACTTCGAAAGCTCCTGACAAAAGGTTACCAGGTAACACCATATATCCAAGTGGATAGATTGACCAACCCAGTGTTATGAAAATCTTCAATAAAAACATTGCTCTTCCCAAAGCCGGGCTGTCTGATTCTTTAGCAAGTTTTGCAACATCTCCTGCAAACACTTCATAAACAATGTAAAGGTAACCTACGGTGGAAATGATACCCCACATAACGTTATTTTCAATTCCTGAAGTCTCACCTATATATCCGGTTATCAACATCAACAATGAAGCAAGGATAAGTTTTGTAAGTGTACTTGTTTTGGCACCAAATGGCTTGGTCAACAAATAAAACTCTACGCACATCAATGGTACAGTCAATGTCCAATCTACATACCTAAATGCAGTTGGGCTTTGGCCTGTCTGTAGATAAAAATCTCTCATGTAGTAATAGTGTACTGCTGCAATACCGGTAATGAGTCCGGAAACCAAAAGAGAGGTTTTCCACTTATCGCTTACAGAACTTCTTTCGACGAAGAAGAAAACTGCTGAAGCGAACATTGCCATATAACCTATAAAGAAGGTTATTGCTACTGGATCACTGTTGATGATCTTGTCAAGACCGATCAAATCTGCTGTTAAGAGGGTGTTCATAGATTAATGATTTTAGTTAAATTGGATTTTTGAAATATTGTTTGGTGAAATATTGTCTTGATAATCAAAACAGAATAAGATTTGTTTAATTTATATATAGAAAAATTAAACAAATGTAAATAAGATGTTGAAAAACAGATATGAACAGTTTTTAATTGTTAGAATTGAAAATTTGCATTATTCCGCAATTTTTAAATTATACCATAAAATATTTTGTAATTATTGTAATTTGTAAAATCGTATAGGAATGATTCAGAAAGGCTGTTTTTAAGCTGAAATTTGGGTAGGCGCTCTCGATTTTTTTGTGTATAATTACGGGTTAATTAAAGAATGAAAAAATCTCTTTTTTTTAATAAAAAAAGGCATTTTAACCAAGTTATGAGCGAACAAAAAGAAGGAAATCATCAGGATTATTCAGCAGATAATATCCAGGTTTTAGAAGGTTTAGAAGCAGTTAGAAAAAGACCTGCCATGTACATCGGTGACATCGGAGTCAAAGGACTCCATCACCTGATTTGGGAAGTAGTAGATAATTCCATTGACGAGGCGCTTGCCGGTCATTGTGATACCATCCATGTAGCAATCAATGAGGACAACTCTGTCACTGTAGAAGATAACGGAAGAGGAATTCCCACTGACATGCACCTCAAAGAGAAGAAATCAGCACTTGAGGTCGTCATGACAGTACTTCATGCCGGCGGCAAGTTTGATAAAGACACCTATAAAGTGTCAGGCGGACTTCACGGCGTGGGTGTTTCCTGTGTTAATGCCTTATCAACAGATCTTAAAGCCACAGTTCATAGAAATGGGAAGGTTTTTGAGCAAGAATACAAAATCGGTATTCCTCAATATCCTGTAAGGGAAATCGGTCTCACAGATAAAAGAGGGACGATCATTCACTTCAAGCCTGACGCTTCTATCTTCACCCATACTGAGTTCAAGTATGAAACAATTGCTACGAGATTGAGAGAAATGTCCTTTCTAAATGCAGGAATAAGATTGTTTCTAAAAGATTTCAGGGAGTTGGAGGATGACGGTAGCCCAAGAACAGATGAATTCTTTTCTGAAGGTGGATTGGTCGAATTTGTCCAATACCTTGATGAGACAAAAGAAAAAATTATAGAATATCCAATTTATATAGAATCAGAAAAGGGAAATGTTCCTGTTCAGGTAGCGATGAGTTACAACTCCTCATATTCTGAAAATGTAGTTTCTTACGTAAATACTATCAACACTTATGAAGGCGGAACGCACGTTTCCGGTTTCAGAATGGCATTGACAAGAACACTTAAAAGCTACGCTGATAAATCCGGAATGCTTGAAAAGTTAAAACTTGAAGTTTCAGGAGATGACTTTAGAGAGGGCTTGACAGCTGTGATTTCAGTAAAAGTCCAGGAACCACAGTTTGAAGGACAAACCAAAACCAAGCTTGGAAACTCTGATGTACAAGGTGCAGTTAACAGTGCTGTTTCGGAAGTTTTACAATCCTGGTTGGAAGAGCACCCAAAAGAAGCAAAGATCATTGTAGGCAAAGTAGTGCTTGCAGCGCAGGCAAGACATGCCGCACGAAAAGCTCGTGAAATGGTTCAGCGTAAAAATGTTCTTGGAGGAGGAGGTCTACCCGGAAAACTGGCTGACTGTGCCAATTCTGACCCAACTGTTTGCGAACTTTACTTGGTCGAAGGCGATTCTGCCGGCGGATCTGCCAAGCAGGGCCGAGATAGGGATTTTCAGGCTATTCTACCTCTGAAAGGAAAAATCCTGAACGTGGAGAAAGCCCATGAGCATAAGATATATGACAACGAAGAAATCAAAAATATCCTGACTGCTCTTGGAGTCAGATTTGGAACTGTCAATGATGATAAAGAACTGGATATGTCTTCCTTGAGATATCACAAAATTGTAATCATGACGGATGCTGATATTGATGGATCCCATATCAGGACCTTGATATTGACATTGTTTTTCAGGTACATGCGTCAATTGATAGAAAATGGCTATGTGTATATCGCCCAGCCTCCTCTTTATTTATTAAAGAAAGGGAAAGATGAACGATACTGTTGGAACGAGGACGAAAGGAAAAGACTAACCCGCGAAATGGCTGGTGAAGGCAAAGAAGACAGCGTCAATATCCAACGCTACAAAGGTCTAGGAGAAATGAACCCTGAGCAACTATGGAGCACCACCATGGATCCAAATACAAGGACTTTGAAGCAGGTGACTATTGAATCAGCCGCAGAGGCAGATCATTTATTCTCTATGTTGATGGGGGATGAAGTTGCGCCAAGAAGGGATTTTATTGAAAAGAATGCCAAATACGCAAAAATTGATTCCTGATATCAAAAAAATCAATCAAGAAAGGGCTTTTGGCCCTTTTTTTTGTTTATTAAAGATTTATTAACCTTTTCGGGAAAAATGAATTCCACAGATTATTAGATTTGTAGCATACACCAAATAGCCATGAAAGTATCTTCTAAAGATAAATTTGAAAGCATCATTGAGAGCAGTGATCTAGTCAGTAGAGACCTCAGTTGGATGAAATTCAATGACAGAGTTCTTGACCAATCAAAGAAAGTAAATAGATCTATTTTTGAGAAATTGAAGTTTTTGGCCATAACAGCCTCTAATTTGGATGAGTTTTTTATGATCCGGATAGGGTCCCTATACAATTACCTGGATTATGACAAAGAGCGTGTCGATTACTCAGGACTAAGAGAAGAGCCTTTCAAAATGAAACTGATGCTGGAATGTCAGGGATTTCATAAACGGCAGCAAGAACATTTCCTTACCGATCTTCTTCCCAAAATGTCTGAAGATGGATTTATTCTCAGTAATGTAAGGAACCTTGAGCCCGAGGAACAAGAATATATCAAATCTTATTTTAATAAAGCGGTATATCCTATGCTTACACCGATGGTCTTTGATGGCTATCGGACTTTCCCGATTTTGATGAATAAGCTTTTGATTTTTGGGGTTGTCACTTTGGCCCCCGGAGACAAAAAGGAAAACAGAAAACTCTCATTTGTCCAGATTCCAGCCAATATCCCCAGATTTTTTGAGATCGAAAGGGAAGATATGGTGGTCTATATTCCCATCGAGGAAGTTATCAGAGAAAACATTGTCTCGTTGTTTCGAAATGTGAATATAGAGTCGATCAATCTATTCAGGATAACCAGAAACGGGGATTTTACTTTGGAAGAAAGTGAGGACATGGATGCAAACTTCCTTGAAGAAGTCAAGAGAAAACTGAATGAGCGGAAGACAGGAAGGGTAGTTAGGATCGAAATTGAAGAAGGTTATAGCCGATGGATGGTTAGTTTGCTCAAAGACCGTTGGAATATTGGAGATGACAGTATATTCAAGGTGGAGCGAGCCAGTATGTTGGACTTCACCGGGCTATGGCAGGTTATTGGCAATAGGCGATTTAAGGATAAGCTGCCACAGATTCCTGCACCGGTTCCACCTTTGTCTTATCCGGAAGAAGGGTCTGAGGATATTTTCCAAGTTTTAAAAGAAAGAGATATCCTCCTTCATCATCCCTACAATAACATTGACCCAATCCTTGAATTGATTGAAAAAGCTGTGGATGATCCTACAGTTATGGCCATCAAAATGACCATTTACAGGCTGGCAAAAGAAAGTAGGATTACCAAGGCCTTGCTCAGGGCTGCAGAAAATGGCAAGCACGTTTCAGTGCTTTTTGAAGTTAAGGCAAGGTTTGATGAGGAAAATAATATCCGCGAAGCCAAAAAACTTCAAAAGGCAGGTTGTTTTGTGATTTATGGAATCAGCAATCTGAAGACGCATACCAAACTCCTTTTGATCGTCAAAAAAGATGAAGATCGCGTGATGCGCTTTGTGCACCTTGGATCTGGCAATTACAATGAAGACACGGCAAGACTCTATACAGACATCGGATTATTGACTACCAATGAGACTTTGGCAAATGACGTTTCCGAGTTTTTTAATGTCATCACAGGCCACTCTATGCCTTCGACTTATCAAAATCTGATCACTGCTCCAAGGGATATGAGGAATCAACTCGTCGAATTCATAGAGCAGGAAGCATATAACGCAAGGGCAGGACTTCCTTCAGGAATATTTATCAAAGTCAATTCCTTGGAAGATTCCGAGATCATTTATGCTTTGTATAGGGCTTCCCAGTCAGGTGTTCCTATCAAATTGATCATTAGAGGAATTTGCTGCCTCCGTCCGCGGAGATTGGGGCTAAGCGAAAATATTGAAGTTCTGTCCTTAGTGGGAGACTTTTTGGAGCATTCCAGAATCTATCATTTCCATAATAACGGTCAAACAAGAACTTATGCCGGAAGTGCTGATATGATGGTGAGGAGTTTTGACAAAAGACTGGAGTCATTGTTCAGGATTCAGGATCCATTTCTTGAAAAGCAATTGATGAATATCATTTCTTTTAACCTGAGAGACAATGTCAACGCTTACATCATGCAGGAAGATGGAAATTACCTGCCAAAGGTTCCTCACGTGGGAGAGGAAGAGTTTAACGTACATAAGGAATTCTTTAATCTTAATGCTGATAATATCAAAAAAGTCAAATTGATCGGTTAGTAATTTGGTTCTAATTCCAAAAAACAAAAGGCTGTAGTTTAAATCACAGCCTTTTTGTTTTTGTTTTTTCTGTACAATACCTGCATCATGCCGTCCTTCAATCCCACATCTGGAACAATCATTTTTTTGGATGATGCTGCCGACATGGCAGAAAGGTAGATTTTGGAAGCTGGAATAATCACATCAGCCCTGTCAGGATTGAGATTGAGTCTGTTGATTCTGTCTTCGTAAGAAATGGATTCCAAGTAAGCCTGTACCTCTGTGATTTTTTCTATTTCCAAGACCCTTACACCTTTCCCCGGATTGGAAAGCTCTAAAATTTTACTGATGTTTCCCCCTGTTCCGATTCCTATGATATTATCTTGATTAGTCAAATGGTCGGTGATGAATTTGTTCATACTTTTCCAAACAGAAACTGGAATGATTTCATCCAAAGCGCGTACCGAACCTATTTTGAAAGACTTGGTAGCAATCTTCTCTTTATTGATGTAGATGTTCAATTCAGTATTTCCACCGCCTACATTATTATGGAGATATGATTTTTCGTCAATATATCCCCCGAGAGCCAAATTGATCAATTCAGCTTCGTGATTTCCATCGATGATATTGATTTTCATACCAATATCTGTTTGGACTTCTTCACAGATTTCCCTTCCGTTTACAGATTCTCTCATGGCAGAAGTAGCGCAGACCATATAGTCATCGACTTCATACAAGTCAATGAGAAGCTTGAAGGCTTTCATTAATTTGATAAATTTCATCCGGTTTTTTTCAGAAATTTTTTGGGAATGAAAGACATCCAAACCAAGCCGTAATGGAAACCGAAGGTATTCTAATTTTTTGAAATTGGTTTTGCCTTCGAAGTAAGTGACGTTTGTGACTTGTAGCCTGATGGCATTAGAACCAATATCAACTGCAGCTAATTTCAAAATACGGTAATTTTGAATCTGAATCTTGACTAACTGACAATTCTAAATAGCCTAAAAAACCCTCATTAATTTATCAATAAACCATTCATTTGGATCCAAATACATATGGGTAAATCCCGTTCCTGAACTGGAATTAAAATTTTCGGGGTTTGAGTTGAAACTGTAAGGAAATTAACAAACTTCTTTACATCCTCTGATAATGGTGTTTTTTGAGTCTTTTTTTTACTTTGAAAAAACTGTAAATTCCCAAAATCAGTGTACTTACACTTAGTCCGAATGCCAGCCAACCAAGGTCCCGAACGTGATCCAAAGCTTTCACTTCCATTAGGGCAGTACCGCTTACCAAAAAATACAATGAAGTTCTGATAAAGGAGAGCAGGGTTCTGTCATTGGCGAGGTATGTCCTTTGTCTTGCCAAATAGTCCCTGACAATTAAATCTTGGTCTGATAAATTCTCTTTTTCCATTTTTGCTTTTATAAATACTAGTACAAAGAAAATCTATTTTCCACTCTTTTATTCGTGATATTTCACACAAATCCAGTATTTTTTGATTTTTCCCAGATTGTTTATCTGTTTTATTACTTTTGGGTTTTGATTAAAATTGACAGGAAAGGGAATAAATTGCTGATGAAAATTGATTTAGATGAAGAATACGAATAGGCCCCATTTTGATGATATTTATATGGAATTGGCAGTCAACCTTGCCAAAAGGTCCCACTGTATCAAAAAGCATGTTGGGGCAGTATTGACCAAAGAAACAAGGATTATCTCTATTGGGTATAACGGGCCACCCGCAGGGACACACAACTGTGACGAAGAATTTCCCGATACAGGATGTGCCAGAGACAGCAAAGGAAGCTGCACGCTAGCGTTGCATGCAGAGCAAAATGCAATACTTTATGCTGTGAAAAACAGCACTTCCGTCGAAGGATCGACTCTTTATGTGACTTTGGCCCCATGTCTTGCCTGCGCAAGGATTATCTTTTCTATGGGAATTGTCAAAGTGGTGTACATGTATTCTTATGCAGAATACAAGGGTTTGCCTTTTGATGAAGGGCTTGAATTTTTGAAAAAATTCGGTGTTGAGGTTTTTAAATATGAAAAGGAAGTAATTTTTGAAGATCCTTTGATCTAAAGGAAATTCACTTCGGGATGGAGTAAAACATCAAATTTAGCAAGCACAGATTCTTGGATTTTTTTGCTCAGGTCTTTGATGTCGGTTCCCTCTCCACCTCCATAATTGACCAAGACTAGAGGCTGATATTGGTGTACCCCGATTTTGCCAAATCTTTTCCCCTTCCATCCAGCCTGTTCAATAAGCCATGCAGCAGGAATTTTGATACCCTCCTCATTAGGGAAGCCTGGAATACCGGGGTAATGTGATTTTATTTTTTCAAATGTGAAGACCGGAACTGTAGGATTTTTGAAAAAACTCCCTGCATTTCCAATGATAGCAGGATCAGGCAATTTGCTTTTTCTGATTTCGATAACAGCTTCGCTGATGTCTTTGATAGTAGGGGATTGGATTCCCTTTTCTACCAATGTTTGCTTGATTGCTCCGTATTCAGCATTGATTTTGGGGTGTTTTGATAACCTGAAAACAACGTGTGTGATGATATATTGATCCTTCAGGTCAGTCTTGAAAACACTCTCCCTATATCCAAACTTACATTCCTCCGAGGAAAACCTTCTGATTTCAAGGGTATTTCTGTCTATGGCTTCCAAATGATCAAAAACCTCTTTGATTTCCACTCCGTAAGCACCGATATTTTGCATCGGAGAAGCGCCTACTGTTCCCGGGATCAAGGAAAGATTTTCCACTCCTGCCCAATTGTTTTGGATGCAATACATGACAAAGTCGTGCCAGTTTTCACCGGCACCAACTTTAACCAAGACCCCCTCTTCATTTTCCCCGACCAAATCAAAACCTTTGATTTCCATTTTTATTACCAAGGCCCCGAGGTCTTTGGTCAAAAGGACATTGCTTCCCCCTCCCAAAATGAAAAGAGGAAGCTTCATTTCTTCTGATTTTAAGATGAGTTGCTTTACTTCATCAGTGGATTTGGCAACAGCAAAAAATCTAGCATTTTTATCAATTCCAAAAGTATTGAAAGGTAATAGAGAAATGTTTTCTTGTATATTCATGGCATTGATCCGATGCTGCGAATTAAACAAGAATTTGGTCAAATAGAAAGAATAAGGAGCTTTTAGAATGAACACCTATGAAAGAAATGGTCATCAATGGGGTCAAAGTCAGACCCGGTCAATCGATGAATATTGACATTGCCATCGCAAGATTGCCTACCCATACTTTGATCGATCTTCCGATTTTTATCAACCGGGCCAAAGAGGAAGGTCCGGTCGTTTTGATTTCAGGTGGAGTCCATGGTGATGAGATCAACGGGATAGTTGCAGTCAGGAGGATGTTGGAAGAGAACCTTATTTCGCTTACAAAAGGAACAGTTATTTTTATGCCTCTTGTGAATGTTTATGGGTTTTTGAGCAGTTCAAGGACATTTCCGGATGGAAGAGACCTGAATAGAAGTTTCCCGGGAAATAAAAAAGGGTCATTGGCATCCCAGATCGCATTCATTTTGTCCAACGACATCATTCCTTTGATAGATTATGGCATTGATTTTCATACCGGAGGCAGGATGCTTTCCAATTATCCCCAGATCAGGGTTGATTATAAGGATAAAAAAGGGTTGGAACTTGCTAATGCTTTTGGAACGCATTACATTCTGAATTCACCACATATTGACAAATCTTTTAGAAAAGAAGCCTATAAGCGCCGAAAACATATATTGGTATATGAAGGAGGAGAATCTATGAGACTCGATAATTATGCCGTGGAAGAAGCGCTATTGGGCACCCAGAGGATGCTGATTCATTTGGGAATGATGGAGGGGATTGTCCCTTCAAAGCCTACTATTATGATTTCGGAAAGCTCATGGGTGAGGGCAAAAGTTTCAGGGATATTCACTTCAACAGTAAATTTGGGTGATGAAGTGAAAAAAGGTCAGATTTTGGCGAAAATCACCGATCCTTATGGACAAGTAAAAGTTCCGGTTAAGGCTACGCACAATGGCCACGTGGTGGGTCTGAACAATAACCCGGTAGTCAACTCAGGCGATGCATTGGTGCATGTTGGTAGAGTTTGATTGTAAAAAAAAAGCCGTCCCGGGGATTTATTTTCTTAGGACGGCATTTTGAAATTATAGATTTGAAATAAAATTAGGAAGGAAAAACTTCCCCTCTGTAATCAGTACCTGCGTTCTTTGATCAAGTGGGCCTGTATCTGAAAGGTCAAAAATCACTCCTTCAAATTCTCCTACTGAACCTTCTGTGGTGAATTCTGTAATTTTGAATGAGCTATCGTCCAAAGCGCCTGGATTTTCACTCTGTAATAAAGTAGCTCCAAATTCCTTTCCGTTTTCGTCAAAATAAATCAATGCCAAGGAGGGGACTAATGATCCATTTACCATTATTGGGTTTTGCATGATGTACCTTAGCCCCAACTCTATTTGTTCGGTATTCCGAAATGACATGATCACCGCATTTTTGCTCAGCTCTTTTCCTGTCACCATATTAAACAGTGTGAATCTGTTTGGTCCATCTTCTAGGAATGTAATTCCCGCTTCGCTGTTTATACGAAATTCTTTTTGCACGCCATTCACTTTAAAACTGTAATAATAATCAGGTTTTGGGTCTTCTTTTTCACAGGAAGAAAAGGAAAACACCGCGAATAGCAAGAGAATGGATACGATAGTATTTTTCATAATGAGTTGGAATTTTTTGAAATAACGAAAATTCTTGGCGTGTGGATGTTTTGCAAGGCACAAAAATAGGGTAAAAATTAAATTTATGTTAGCAAATTACTTTTGGATTGGGTTTTTTAACATTAATCAAGCCCTTTAAAAAAATAAGCCACTCCTTAATTCGGGAGTGGCTTATTTACGTTTTAGCTATTTTGCCTATTAACTGAAGAATTTTTTTAGACCTTCAATTTTCCTTTCCAATGATGATTCTACTGCTTTATAAGCCTCTTTATTGGGAAGGGGTTCATTGACTGAGAAATAATATTTGATCTTAGGTTCTGTTCCTGAAGGTCTTGCAGAAATCTTGCTTCCATCTGCCAAATAAAACTGGATGACGTTCGATTTGTCCATTTGAAGTGGGGATTCTGTACCATTGACAGTATCATATACTTTGCTTTCTTTGACATCCACTACTTTCACAACTTTGACTCCGTTCATTTCAGTTGGTCTGTTGGTTCTGAAACCGGACATTAACTTTTGGATCTGTTCTGCCCCATCTTTACCTTTTTTGGTGACAGAGATCAAGGATTCTTTATAGAAACCATATTGTGTATAAATCTCCGCCAGGACATTTTGGACAGTTTTGCCTTGGGATTTGTAATAAGCCACTATTTCGGAAACCATCGCACAGGCTGAAACCCCATCTTTATCTCTGACAAAATCCCCGACGAGATAGCCATAACTTTCTTCACCACCCCCGATAAATTGCTTTTTGCCTTCAAGGTTCCGTATTACCTCAGCTATATTCTTGAATCCTGTCAATACCGAAAAGCAGGTTACCCCAAAGCCTTTACAGATTTCATCGATGAGTTCGGTGGTCACAATGGTGTTTACCATAAATTGGTCTCCATCAAGCTTTCCAAGTTCTTTCCATTTGCTCAAAAGGTAGTAGGTCAGCAAAGAACCGGTTTGGTTTCCGTTCAATAAGTCGTAACCGCCTTTACCATCAGGGACACAGGCTGCATAGCGATCACCATCAGGGTCACAGGCCAATACAAGTTCTGCACCTGTTTTCTTTCCGAGCTCAATGGCCATTGTAAGCGCCTCTGCTTCTTCAGGATTGGGATAAATCACTGTAGGGAAAGTGCCGTCAGGCTTTTCCTGTTCTTTTACAATATGTACATTTTCAAATCCAAAACCTTTCAGTGCCGCAGGGACCATTTTGCCGGAAGCGCCATGAATGGGAGAGAAGACGATTGGCATGTTTTTTTGTGCCAGGATTTCATTTTTGGATAGACTGAGTTTTTTGACCAAGTCCAAATAGATTTTATCAAAATCCTCTTCTATGAATTCGATCAGATCATCATCTTTATTCCAATTGACATCATCCATGGAGGTGATTTTCAAGACCTCATCGATGATGTTTTTATCGTGAGGAGCGACTACCTGTCCACCATCATCCCAATAGGCTTTGTAACCATTGTATTCCTTAGGATTGTGAGATGCAGTGACCATTACGCCACTTTTACATCCAAAATGTCGGATAGCAAAAGACAACATCGGTGTTGGTCGCATTTCCCTGAAATATTTTACTTTGATGCCATTGGCGGTAAATACATTGGCGGTGGTTTCCGCAAAAAGCGTGTTGTTGATACGGCAATCATGCGTAATAGCCACTTTGATCTCTTCACCCGGAAAGCATTTTAAAAGATAATTTGCCAATCCCTGAGTTGCCATGGCAACAGTATAGACGTTCATCCTGTTGGATCCTACACCCATCAAGCCCCTCAAACCTCCCGTTCCAAATTCTAGGTCTCGGTAAAAAGAGTCAATCAACTCAGTTTTGTCAGGGGCTTCAAGCAGGGCCTTTATTTCTTTTTTACTCTTTTCGTCAATGTTACTGTTCAGCCAGCTGTTTGCTTTGGCCAAAATCATAGGATCTACTGTTGTCATCTGTGAAAAATTTTGAATGAATTTCTAATTTAAATATTTCAATAAAATTACCTGCATTCCTTATGTAAAATGTAGAAATATTATAGGATTAAGCCAATAAGTCAATCAGTAAAAGGCTGAAACCAGGATAACTTCTGATCATTTACTTTTCAGCTTTTGCATTTTTACCCTAAAGATTTCCCCTGAGTTCCTGCTCTCTTTCAATGGCTTCAAACAATGCCTTGAAATTTCCTTTGCCAAAGGATTTAGCTCCTTTTCTTTGGATGATTTCAAAGAAAAGGGTGGGACGGTCCTGTACAGGTTTGGTAAAAATCTGTAGCAGGTAGCCTTCTTCATCTCTATCCACCAATATGTTAAGGTCCTTTAGGGGTTGAAGGTCCTCTTCAATTTTGCCGACCCTATCCAACAAATCATCATAATAGGAGGCAGGAACTTCCAAAAACTCGACTCCTCTTTTTCTCAACTCCGAAACAGTATGCACGATGTCGTCGGTCGCTATCGCCATATGCTGTACACCAGGGCCATTGTAAAAATCAAGGTATTCTTCAATCTGTGATTTCTTTTTGCCTTCAGCAGGTTCATTGATCGGGAATTTGATAAAGCCATTGCCATTGGATACAACCTTGGACATCAAGGCGGAATATTCAGTAGAAATATCTTTGTCATCGAAAGTAATCAAAAGAGTAAAGCCCATGACATTTTCATAGAAGTCCACCCATTTGTTCATTTCGCCCCATCCCACATTGCCCACGCAGTGGTCGATGTATTTTAAACCGATTGGAGTTGCTTTGTATTCACTTTTCCTTGGTTTGTATCCTGGTAAGAATATGCCTTTGTAATTTTTTCTCTCCACAAATGTATGTATGGTTTCGCCATAAGTCCGGATAGAGGCAGTCACTACTTCTCCAAATTCATCTTTTGTAACTTTCGGTTCTTCATAGGGAATGCCGCCTCGGGTCACTGTTTCTGAAAAAGAATGCGCTGCATCATCTACCCATAGTGCCAATACTTTGACACCGTCTCCATGTTTTTTGATATGGTCTGCGATGGGGTGATTTTCCTTTAATGGGGTAGTAAGGACTAGCCTGATTTTGTCTTGCTTCAAAACATACGAAGCACGGTCCCTGACGCCTGTCTCAGGTCCTGCATAGGCGATCAATTCATATCCAAAGGCATATTGGTAAAAAAGTGAAGATTGCTTGGCATTGCCGACATACAATTCAACATAGTCTGTCCCGTTGATGGGAAGAAAATCCTGTTTCATGAGCTATTGTTTTTGGGTTTATTTATTCTTGTCCCAAATATAGGAAAATGAGGAGGAAAATGGGTGGTTTTTGGAGGTCAGTTTTACGTCGCAGTGGTTAGTATTCAGTTGGCAGTCTCAGTCTCAGTGGTCAGTCGCAGTTGGTAGTGATCAGTTTCAGAGGAGATTTTTTCTTACAGGCTCTATAACTGTTGAAAATGGATTAACAACTTTATAATTTTCAATTGTTTCAAAACTTTCTAACCTATTAACATCCATCCTCCCAACTTCCCACCTTCCTACTCCTGCCCGTTTCGATTAGCCAAAAGGTAAATCACTCCCAAAAAAGCCCAAGAAAATGACCATTCTACCAGACCCATTTTGGGTAATCCAAAGATCAAAAACCCATACCAAACAGGAATCATCACCAAGCCGATTACAAATTTGAAAGTGGCAAAGAAAACCTTGTCATCAATTTTTGGCTGGATCAAAAGCCAAATCCAATAAATTGGAAAGTGAAGCACTTTCATGACTTTGTTTGAAAAATAGGGCCTTAAATAAGGTTTGGAAGGGGATTTGGGATTTTCACTTAATAAAAATTTCCGGACATCTTCCGGGTGGGTGAGGTCAATCCTGTTTTGTATCAATGATTCAAGTTTGTTTTCATAATCAGATTCAGGAATGGTACTGACCAAAGGCTCTAAGGCTTTGGATGTGGCAGAAATCAATGGTTCAAAAAGAGGAAAGTAGTCTTTTGGTCTGATGGGTATGCCAAATACTAAACTTACCTTACTTCCCGAAAATCGGTGGTTGCTATAATTGATGCCTACAGGAAGTATGACCAAATCAAGGTCAGGGTCTTTTTCCAGAGTTTGGTATGCGATCCGCGCAAACCCTTTTTTCAAAGGTCTCAGATTTCTTTGGTTGCTGTGGTTTCCTTCGGCAAAAATCACAATGCTTCCTTTTTCCAAAAGAATGTTGACACTCTTGTCAAAGGTTTCATTGTTTTTCTCCATGTTGTTGATTCCGTCTCTCACCCTGTAGATGGGGATCATTCTGATAAAGTCGAGCAATTTTGCAACTAATGACTTTTTGAATACTGAGGCTCTAGTCAAAAAATGAGGTTTGAGATTGGTATGGGTAGCGATTAATATCGGATCAATTAAAGCATTCTGATGATTGGATACGATGAGAACAGCTTTGCCTTTTGGGATTTTTTCTTTTCCATATACTTTGATTTTGGAAAAGTAAACATGCAGGGCCACTTTGACAATTAGCCTTAAAAGGGCGTTAAACAGGTTTTTCATTAATCTGATTTTCCTTTCCTATTCATTTTGCGTGATATATCGGGGATTTATTTCTTTGACCTTTTTCCAGATCATTGCCAGGCTCATACCGGAAATGATATGCCAGATGCCCCACCATGCGGCAATGATTGCCATTCCTCCCAATCCTTCGAAATAGGTGAAAATCAATACCAAAGCCAAGCCGGAATTTTGAATTCCAGTCTCTATTGTTAAAGTTTTGGTGTCAGCAAGATTCAATTTACCGATTTTTGCAATGGAATAACCCGAAAAAAGAGCGACAAAATTATGGCCCAAAACCCAAAGGAAAATCAATCCGATGAACTTTAAAAACAAATTATAATTGCCTATGAATGCAACGACAACAAAAGCCGCAAAAATAAGGATACTTACGGGCTTAAGTATTTTGGTCGCTTTGGCCGCCCAATTTGGAAATCGGTTGTTGACCATCATACCCAATATCAAGGGAATACCCAAAATCAGTGCTACAGTCTGGAAAACATCAAAGTAAGAAAGCGAAATCTCTTGGAGCAAATCGGCAGTAGGTCTATAAAGCCCCGACCATAAAGCAAAGTTGAATGGGGTAATAAAGATTGAAAATCCTGTGGAAAAGGCTGTCAGAGAAACGGAAAGGGCGGTATTGCCTTTTGCCAGGTGGGTAAGAAAATTTGAAACATTTCCTCCAGGGCATGCCGCCACCAAAAACATTCCCAATGCTACAGAAGGCGGTGGGCTGATTAGGTAAACCAACAACAAGGTCAGGAAAGGCAAGAAAAAGAATTGTGAACAGATACCCAACCAAAAGGCCTTTGGGTTTTTGGCAATGTACTTGAAATCAACCATCCTAAGCTCCAAGGCAACTCCAAACATGATGATCGCCAGTGAGATATTTAGCAGGAAAAGTGATTCCTGATTGAAATTTAAAGTACTGCTGTCAAGGGCTTCGATCATTTGTTATTAGGAGGGTCAAAGGAGAAATGTAATCATTTTGAGCGGGAAGTTATCTTCGAAATGATATATCCTGTATGACTTGCTTCCTTTAGGTTGATTATTCCTTGAGGGTCTTTCATCATGTCCTCATAGGTGAGTTTGTCTATTTCGGCAAATAATTTCTCATCTATTTTAAAATCCATTTCCTTCAAGCCGGATTTTGGCATCACAAATCCCAATCCGTAATCTGTGTTGATGACACCTGCTTCCAAATCATAAGGGTATTTTCTAATCAGGTAAACCACAGATTTCCAGACATCCCCACACCATTCACCTGACCATCCTTCTATGTTTTTTTGTTCTTCCTTAGATGGGAAAAACTCAGAAGGGAAGGCAGCTGCTGCTGTTGGTGGATAGCAATCGTGCATGAGGATGAGTCCTTTGGGATTGAGGTAAATCAAGGAATTTAGAACGTCGTTGAGCGAAGTCCTAAAATTATGCAAGCCATCTACCAGCACGATATCAAGATGACCTAGTTGATTGAGATAGGTCTTTCTTTTGGCAAAAAAGGTATCGCTCTCTTCTTCAAAATAATTGTTCTTACTGTTACTAGGCCATTTTATCAGCCATTTCATTTTTCTAGTGATCGGAATTTTGAAGACAGGATCAACAGCCGTTTTGTTTTTTGCCCTTACAGGTAAAAAGGATTTTCCTTTTCGACAACCTATTTCGAGATAATTGGTAAAGGTTTTATTGCTAAAAATCTCTTGGATTAGCTCTGTTCGGTTCATAGTGGTCACTTTTGTTCTTTTTGTGAAAAGCTCAAAGCTTGATCTCAAACTTAATAAAATAATGTCAATTATTGATTTAGATTTCTGATTGAGGTTTTGCAGTTCAGGCTTTAAATAATTCCGATTTTATGCATAGGAAATAAATATCAATACCAACAATGATATTTCTCATGTTTTCCAGGTTTGATTTTTCATAGCTTCACAGATAATAGAGGAGGAAAAATGGGTTCAAAAAATGTCCAAAAACTAAAAGGCAAAAAACAAAAGGCGGTTTACCTTCATCATTTGGTGCGGGACTTGGAAGCGCTCGAGCTGATGATTCAGAGGGGTATGATTGAAAAGTCACCGATCCGCATCGGTGCCGAACTGGAATTCTGTATTGTAGATGCGGAGTTTTTGCCAAACAACAATTCCCTTCAGGTTCTGAAGGAAATCGATGACAAACACTTTACCACCGAAATCGGAAACTATAACCTCGAAATCAATTCTGATCCCATAAGCCTTGGTAAGAATTGTTTTTCCGAACTGCATCGGGACCTCAATGCTTTAATGGAAAAAGCCAAAGCAGCTGCCGAAAAATCTGAATCCAGAATTCTGATTACAGGTATTTTACCAACCATAGCACCAAAGCATACAACTTTGGATAGCATGACTGCTGTTGACCGCTATTTTGCCTTAAATGAAGCCGCCAAGGAATCCCGAGGTCAGGATTTTAGTATTCATATCAAAGGCGTAGATGAGGTTATAATGCTTCATGATTCTGTCATGCTCGAGGGATGCAATACAAGTTTCCAGATGCACCTACAGGTGGACCCTGATGAGTTTGTAGACACGTTCAATTGGTCCAAGGCTATCACGGGTCCCGTTTTGGCCGCCTGTTGCAATTCGCCATTGCTTTTTGGGAAGGAATTATGGAGTGAGACGAGGATTGCCCTTTTTACCCAAAGTGTAGATATCAGGGCCAATTCATTTTTGCTCAATGAAAACCAGCCTAGGGTCAGTTTTGAGAGCAAATGGCAGACGGGAACCATCTCTGATGTTTTCAAAGACAATGTGGCAAGGTTTCGGAGTATCCTGACAGCAGACTTTGAAAATGACAGCGTAGAACTTCTTGAAAATGGGAAAATCCCCAAACTGCAAGCCCTCTGTCTTCACAACGGCACAGTCTACCGATGGAACCGTGCCTGTTTTGGGGTGAGTGATGGCAAACCACACCTTAGGATAGAATGCAGGTATATTCCATCAGGACCTACTGTCGTCGATCAGGTTGCCAACATGGCTTTTTGGGTGGGATTGATGAAAGGGAAACCTGAAAAATACAGGCAGATTCACAGTATGATGGATTTCAAAGATGTAAAATCCAATTTTTTGGCCGCCGCAAGGTATGGAATGGCTGCCCAATTCCTTTGGGAAGGAAAATTATACACAGCTAAGAATTTGTTGTTGGAGGTATTCTTGCCCATGGCAAAAGAAGGCTTGGCAAAAGCAGGTGTTGATAAGGTGGACATAGAGAAATACCTTGATGTCATCCAAAATCGGATAATATCCAACAATGGTTCTGAATGGATCACTAAAAGCTATCGGAATCTGCTGAGCATCAAAAAGCCTGACGCAGCTTTACAGATATTGACGGCAAACATGTACCTTAATCAAGAAAGCGGAAAGCCTGTTTCGGAGTGGGAAGTTCTTCCTCCCGAAGCGATGTCCCAATTTAACATTACCAAAAAAGTCCACCATTTCATGAGTACTGATATTTTTTCTGTAGAAGAAAATGATTCCATCGAATTGGTCGCACACATGATGAAATGGAAAAACATCCACCATATGCCTGTTATAAAGCGAGAAAAGGAATTGGTGGGGATATTGTCATGGACAGACGTGAAATTGCTTTTTGAAAAAGGCAATGCTACCAATGCCACTGTAAAGTCACTTATGAAAACCGAACTGATCACAATCGGGCAGGACAGCACTATGGATGAAGCGAGGGAATTAATGGAGAAACATAATATCCACGCCTTGCCGGTTGTAAGGGGAAACAAACTCATCGGAATATTGACTTCAAATGACTTATAATGAATACCCAAACCTTCACCCCAAAACCGGAAATGGCTACTGACAGGGTCATCGAAAAATTGAAAGGTGAAAAACCTGGGCCTATAGTATTGTTTTTTGCAGGAATCCATGGCAATGAACCTGCCGGTGTCTTGGCATTGCAGGAGGTTTTTGTTTGCCTTTCTCAAAAAAGGAAAAACCTTCGTGGAACAATCTATGCTATCCGGGGCAATCTCAGAGCTTTGTCTCAAGGGAGGAGATTTATGGATATGGACCTCAACAGACTTTGGACCAAGTCAAACATCAAAACGGTGCAGAACAAAAAGGTACTTTTAGAAGAGGAAAAGGAACTATTAGAATTATTGGATTTTCTGAAAGAAACCCTAAAAACCGAAAAAGGCCCCTTTTATTTTATCGATTACCATACCACTTCCAGCAAAACCCTTCCTTTTATTACCATCAATGATTCGATGATAAACAGGAAGTTTGCCAGACAATTTCCAGTACCAATTGTACTTGGAATCGAAGAGTACCTTGAGGGACCTATGCTCAGCTACATCAATCAGTTGGGATATGTTGCCATTGGCTTCGAATCAGGACAGCATAGTGATCCTGATGCTGTCAGCAACGCGGTTGCTTTTTCTTACAAGATTTTGGTGGAGGCAGGAGTCCTTGGGAAGCTAGACATAGAGGATTATAATAAGTATACAATGCAACTTGAGCAAGCGGCCAATTACGTGCGTGATATTTTCGAAGTGGTCTACCTACACAGGATCATCGGTGTGGATGTTTTTAAAATGCTTCCCGGATTTGAAAGCTTTCAAAAAATCAAAAGAGGAACACTCCTTGCGACCAATAATGCATTGCCTGTTCTTTCGGCTTATGATGGAAGGTTGTTTATGCCGCTGTACCAAAATCAGGGAAGTGATGGGTTTTTTATTATCCGAAAGATTCCAGCAATTGCCCTTAAGCTCTCGGCTTTTTTGAGGAAAATAAAAATCGACAACATCTTCACTTTGCTTCCCGGGGTGAAATGGGAAAATAGGGACAAGGAAATCCTGCGGGTAGATCTCAATATTGCTAAATTTATGACCAAGCCGCTATTTCATTTGCTCGGATACCGGGTTAGACAATTGGATTCACAATACCTTAGGCTATATAACCGTGAAAAAGCCTCCAAAAAGAAAATGTACAGGAATGAGGGGTGGTGGTAGTTTTGATGTGGCTGACTTTCGAGATATTTATATAATAACTGAGCTATTTTTCGATTCCAATTCCTCCCCTTCAAAAAAATAACCCAATAACCGATCACGAATTACCCAATAACCATTAACCAATTTATTCTCATCAAAAGGAACAAATCCCTAAATTCATTTTGTTCCATCCTAAAACCCATCTAAGATGTTTGAATACAATCCCGAAAAGCATTATCCAAAAGAAACCGAAAGTCGTGTAGTCATCAGGTTTCAGGATTGTGATCCGTTGCAGCACCTTAACAATGCCAAATACTTTGATTATTTTTTTAACGCCCGTGAAGATCAGGTGCCGAAGCTCTATGGGGTGGAGGTGATTGATTTTATCAGAAAGTACAAATCCGCTTGGGTCGTCTATAACCACAACATCTCCTACGTCCGTCCTGCAAAAGTAGGGGAGTGGGTTCGTATCATGAGCCGCCTGCTATGGTACAACCACAACACGATCGTCGTAGAATACTACATGACTGATGACTCTCGGAAGGAACTCAAAACTGTACTTTGGACCACAATGCGATATGTCACAGTCAAGGAAGGATTATCCACGGACCATGATGGCGCGGTCCTAGAATTCCTAAAAGCGACTACAGAAAACCTCGATATCAGCAATATGACTATTTCTGAAAGGGTCAAAATCATTAAATCAGAATTATAACTAGCTATTTGTCCGCTATACTTGACCGTTGTAGAACGGAACCTGTACAAAACCGTACAGGTTTTTTTATTTGATATTCGGCAAAAATATTTTTCAATTTTTTTTCAAAATTAATTATAGTTAAAATCTTGAGTCTGATGCAACCTTTTGGAACTTGGTGTTTTTAGTTTTTTACCAAAATCTGTCACGAAAAAGGACACTTTACTGTATGATTGTATCAGGATAATACAGTTTTTGGGTTTTAAGAATTTTTCCGCAATCGATTGAATGTTAAACACGTGACGTTTGTGTTAATTCTTTTTAACATCGGAATCTCCTGTGAGCATGCCATTTTTTTTTGGTACAGAAGATGGATAAGAGATCATACCAACTTATAAACAACCACACAAAATGAAAAAATTACTCACATTAGCATTAGCCGCCACACTAGGTGTAGCCAGCTTTGCAAACGCTTCAAATGAAGGAATCGAAGAATTATCTTCAGTACGTTCCAAAGACAAAAAGGTAGCCATCTCTTTGAAAGAAGGATTGGGCAAAGTAAAACTAGAAATCCTCGACAGTGAGGGACACAAGCTTCATCAGCAATTTGTCAAAGTTAAAGAAGATATACAGGTTCCTTATGACCTTTCACAGCTTCCTGCCGGAGAATACCAGGTGTCGATAGAAAGCAATATCAAAGAGCCAAGTGCTGATAAAATGGTCTATACCTTCGAAACCAAAGAGGCACCGGCCCCGCTTCCATTGATGGCATACGGCAAGAGTCTTGATGAAAATTCTTTCAGATTGGCAGTCATCGGATTGGAAAAGCCGGGAACAAAAGTGGAAATTTTAGACAGTAACGGAAAAGCTGTTTTTTCAGAAAAAATCAACCAAGAAGAGGCTTTTACCAAAATCTACCACCTAAAAAACATGAGTGTCAAAGATGTGTCTTTGAGAGTCACTGACGCAACCGGAAGAACAAAAACCCTTTATTTGTAAACTTAAACCACTATTGTAGACCAAGCCCTGGAGTTGATTCTTCAGGGTTTTTTTTGTGTAAAAGGACTTTGATCGTAAAATCCTCTCTGAGCAATACTAATATTTTTCTGTTGGTCAATTCTAGATATTTAGATCCAAATCAATAGGCTACTGGATTTATTGATTTAAGTTTAAAAGTGTACCTGCTATTTCATCCCTGAGTTTGGGGTTTACCTGTACCTCATCCGCAAAGTTTTTCCATTGTTGGACCGTTTCGCTGATCTCCTCAATGATTTCAGAGGCATTTTTACATCGTATGGATTCTCCAACTGCCATCAAATCCAGCTTGCTAATGTCTTTTCGTTTGCCGTTGATGCTTAGTGCATGTTGGCTTACCCACTCGCTTCCGGGACGAAATGCATGGCAAAGGTCGTATGCAGGAGCCAATTGCCATTTGCCTTCCTGCTTCAATAAAAACGAAAAATTCTTGGTATGGTCATCACAGTTGCGGGCGATCACATTGAATACCATTCTTCTGAACATTTGTGTAGCATCGGCATAGGTCAATTTCAATTCCCGCATACATTGGAAAAGCTGCTCGTAACTAAAACTATTAACCATATTGTAGTCAAAATGCTTCAGGGCACAGAAGGTTTGAACATGGTGCTTTACTTCTCCGTCCTCTCGGTCAAAGCGTTTTGTGAAAAAATGTGCCCTTCCATTTTCTTCAAGCAGTCTCGAAGGCATCATCTCTATACCACATGCTTTGGCCATGTTATGATAAGCCATTTCCACCCTTCCATAGCCATGACTGCTGCCCAACTGCACCTCACTGACACCATCCAATTTGATCAGCCATTGCCCAAAACCTTTGGGAGCGGCTGTTTGGCCTGACTTGACCTCCCCGGTTTTTTCATTCCATGCTATGAGCGCCTTCGGGCGGGCACCTCCTGCTGAAGTGCCGATTTTGAGAATCTCCGTTAGCGCTTGTTCTTCATCTTTTTTAAGATTGGAGGTAAATGTCTCCTTCTGGTTGAGCAACCTCCGGGCAGTATCCACCAGACTGTCTATTTCAATAGAGAATGTTCTTTTGGTTTCTTTAAGGACTGTAGGTTCAAACTCCAAAGCTCCCATTCCACGTGTGCCGATAAAGCAAAGCATTTCTACAGGGTTCATGCTTTCTTGCTGACGTCCCTGCTGTGCCAGCCAGATATTGATCAGCTGGTTTCCGTATCTGTCAGGCAAGACATCTGCTAAAAGCCCGGGTAATCCCTTGAAAGTGTCGTATTCCGGGTTCTTACTTTTCCTTAGTTCAGGAAATGAAAATTGGCTTTTGCCTGATCCTATCGGCATTTTCAGTGGGGAAAGGTCCCAGCCTAATTGTTTGAATTTTGGCTCAAATTCAAAAACTGCAAAACCTGCTTTTTCATCCCAAGCCACAGCCCCTACTGACTCTCCCCATATTTTGACTGCTGCTGCTTCCATTCCTTCACCAATCAGTTTCTTCAGTCTTTTCTTCCTCAATTCCGGACTTTCTTCTTGCCCGCTGCCTTTTTTCTTTTTGTTTTTTGACCAATGCCAATGGGCTTATGGTTTCCCTCACTTCAAATACTTCCATGATACCCAGCTGATCCAACATCCTCAATACCTGAATCAGGGTAGGGACTGTGACAGTTTCGCCCCGCTCTAGGAGGCTTATAGTCGATCGGCTTATGCCTGCTTCTGATGCCAAAACATCCTGCGTCTTGTTCTGCTCCATACGGTGATGCTTGACAAATTCACCTATCTGTTTCATCAAAGCTTTATCACTCATGGAAACCCATTCTTTGTATGATTTATCAGTCATAAAGCATGTTTATTTTATTTAGTGAATGGTATACCATGTAAATATAAAAAAATTAATTTAATTGTATTATTCTGTATTATTATTCATTCGTTAGATGTAAATTTAAAATATAATGAATTATTTATCATTCATTTTTTTGATTAATTATAGGATTTGATGGGATTATTAAAGCTATTTACAAAAGTGGAAAATTTAGACAGTAACGGAAAAGCTGATTTTTCAGAAGAAATCAACCAAGAAGAGGCTTTTACCAAAATCTATCGCTTAAAAAAACTTACCAACAAAGAAGTGTCATTAAAAATCACTGACGCAACCGGAAGAACAAAAACCCTTTATTTGTAAACTTAAACCACTACTGTAGACCAAGCCCAAGAGATGATTCTTCAGGGCTTTTTTTATATCAAACCTATTACAGGCTAGCAAGATTAATTCTGATTGGTTAATTGATTTTTATGGGATTATGAATTGAGAAGAAAATATGCATTTGTATTTCTTTATTCTTTTTCTGTTAATTCTCGGTAAAGTGATTCAATCAGACTCAAATCTGGTTCTAACCTCATCCAACGGGTTCTTTCCTGCTGTACAGACATCCACCTATAGAACCAAGAAACTCCCCATTTTTGGTAATACCGATTTTCTTGGTGATAAGCAGTGTCTTGCAGAGCAGTCTCCAGACTGATGAAATTGTAGTTTTCCTCTTTTAACTTCCGGACAATTTCACCAAGGTAATTGGAGTTCAAAGCGTTATCATGACAAAGGTAGATTTGGTTTATTTTCCTACCGTATTTTTCCATAGAAAGGGAATCAAAAAAATGGAAATAATCCATGGTTTTGGAAACATATAACTCACCGATTTCCTTTGCTTTTTCAGTTTCAGAATGGGAAAGATAATACTCGTAGATAAAATTGAACATCCAATCAGAACTTTCCACGGTAAAAGGAGTGCTGATGTACTTTTTTTCCTTGAGAAAGCTTTCAATCAAAATTTGTTGGACAGAATCTTTTCCCAAGTCATTGTATGGGAAGCGAAAATATTGGAGAGGTTTATTGTATTTGCCTGCGAGCTCCCGGCTGATGGATTCACCTTTTTCAACATCTTCTTTAAATGTTTCATACCCCACATCTGAATATCTAGGATGGCTAAAGGTATGGTTACCAAGAGTGACAAAATCCTTTTTTGCCCAATCAATCAAGAGTTCAAAATTCCTTGCTATTGAATCAGTTTTATAGAGCAGACCTTCATTGATAAAAACAGCAACCGGAATATCAAATGAATCCAGTTTATCGAGCAAAAGTGATTGAAAATGATCCGTTTTAAACTGCCGGGTGTTTGGTACATCATCTATCGTTATAGCCACATTCGTTTGACTATTGACAGACAGCGCTCCAAAGAAAAAGTAGGTCAGTAAGCAGAAAGACCATTTGATTGTCGGTTTTATTTTCATTTTTTTTCGGGAAACATTAGAGGCCCAAATAAACTTATGATTTCAAATTGACCTTTCTATTTGACTGATTTCAGATAAGATTCCGGGGTCATTATGGATAAAGTGCTCGATTTATAATCTTTGGTATTTCTGGTAATGATGACTTTGATTTCTTTTTCATTTAAGGCAGAGAAATTCTGAAGTGCATCCTCAAAATCTTTGAATTCAGAGTTAAGTGCCTCAATGACAGTATTTTTGTTTGGTGTGGTGAAATCGATGATGTTCATCAGCATTTTTAAATTTTCAATCACCTTTTCATGGTTTGCTGTTTTCCGCAATAAATAATAGACATTGCTCAACATGATAGAAGTAACAAAACCTTTGACTTCTCCTTTTTCACATAAACTCAGAATTCTTGATGCTTCTTCTGAAAAAGGCTTTCTGTCAAAAAAGAAATCGAGGATAACATCTGTATCTATTAAAAGCTTATCCATTACAAATATTTTTCAGATAGGCGGTCTGTTAATTCTTTCTTATAATCGAAATTTTCCGGCATTTTAAATGATCCTTTCAAAGATTTGACAATCGGAGTCAATTCATTTTCAGGTAAAGGTTCTTCATTGGTCAAGGCTTTCAGATAGTTTTCAATCAAATCAGATAGACTCCTTTCTTTCTTACGTGCGTATTTTTTGGCGTTTTCAATGACTGATTTCTCAATCGTTAAAGTCAGTTTCGTATTCATAGCTTTGAATTTAGATACCAATCTAGCAAAAATATTTACACGTGTCAATACTAAATTTTTTACACGTGTATATTATTTAAAATGTTTCTTTAAACAAGGCTTCAAATAACCAATTAACCATTAACCAAATAACCAAATTAACCAACTAACCCTTAACCCACTCACTTATACCTCCTCATCAGATTCTCCCCCATATTCTCCGCCAATTCCACCAAGTCAATGTCGAGTTCTTTTTTATTTACTTCTAATAC